>JAGFJJ010000076.1 GCA_024102815.1 Phycisphaerae bacterium | reverse complement strand
CCATCCGTAACCGACAATCGAAATCAGCACGGGGGAAAGGGGGCGGTGTGTCCCCGGCCCGCTCGCACGCCCGACCACAACGAATCAGCCCGTCTCATTCGACAACTCATGAAATATGGCGGCTAAGTTCAGGATCGTCTGGTCAATCGTCACATGGACAGTTGGAACTGGCCTCGCCATTTCTTCATGCGCGATGCTGGTCGCTTCTCATACGGGGTGGTTCGGTATGGGGTTTCACGTACCTGGAACCTGCAACACTCGCGCATCTGGCTCCAACGGAATACTCCTCTTGAGTTTCGAGTCGATGGAGCCTGCCGATCTGCTTGCGGTAGAATGGTCACTTATCAGGGCCCGCGCCCACAAGGGCAGATACTACTACTTCTCGTACGACCGTAGTATCACCACGCCCCCTGGATTGCCTAGATTCAGTTGGAACTACGGCAACCGCTTCATCCAATTCGGGCTTGGTCAATCTGGAAAGGTTCGCAGTTGGTCGGCAACCGTGCCGACCTGGCTACCTGCATTCCTCGGCGTGCTTCCGCTGCTCTTTCTCGCATTTAGTGCAATCCGCCGCCGCCGGATCCCCCCCGGCCACTGCCGCAAATGCCGCTACGACCTCACCGGCAACACGTCCGGCATCTGCCCGGAATGTGGCACGCCGATCCGGCCGGTTTAGGGGCGCTCACATTACGACGCCATTTGGCGCGATCACCCTGCGCGTTATTACCTATGGAGGGACCGGCAGCGCTTGCCGCCCCCGGACCCCGTTTGACCGTCGCACCCTCTGCCGTGGCACGGAACGCGACGGGAACCGCGTCTCTGGATCGGACAGTCTCAACGACGTAGCATTTTCCGGCGCGTCGTTCTTGCTGTGTGAGGATCATTCCATCCACAAATCGGGAGGCACTCCATGCTTGCGGCGAGAGGACGGTTCACTCTTCACCATGCCCAGCGCGATACGCACTGCTTTTTGAGCGGTTGTTCGATGCGGTATTTCGTCGCACCCGCGTCCCTGGTCGCGGTTTCGTGTTTTCTCATGTTCCTTTCGGGTTGTCCGGCCGCGCCGTTCAGCGACCTCGGCGTGACCGGCGGCGGACAGCAGGACCTCGCCTCGGCGCGGCTGGCCATCGAAGCAGGCGAGGTGCCCGATCCCGATGCCATTACCGTCGAGGGACTGATCTCCGAGCACAGCGTCCCGCTCGAACCGCCGGCCGACGCGGGCCTGCTCTACGCCACCGTGGGCACCGCCTGGAACCGCGACTTCGACGCCTTCACTCCGCTGGTCACCGTGCAGATCGGATTCGGCTCCACGCTCGACCTCGAGGACTTCCAGCGCCCGGACCTCAACCTCTGCATCGTGATCGACCGCAGCGGCTCGATGGGAGACGACATCGAGAGGCGCACCGACGCCACAAAGCTCGACGCCGTTAAGATTGCCATCGACCGGCTGCTCCCCCACCTGACCGCCGACGACCGCGTGAGCATCGTCGCGTTCGACACGGGATCGCGTCTGGCTCTGGAAGCCGCCCGCGGAAACGACTACGACGCGATCAAGGCCGCGCTCGACACCATTACCGCCGGTGGCGGTACGGACCTTGTCCCCGGTCTGGCCCGCGGCTACCAGACCGTTCTCGCCCACGCCAACGACTCCCGCAGCGACCGCGTCCTGCTCTTCACCGATGCCCAGTTGCGGTTCCGCCAGGAACTCGCCGCGCGGTCCTTCATCAACGAGATCAGCGACTATGCGGACCGCGGCATTGGCACGACGGTTTTCGGCGTGGGCAGCGACTTCGGTGATGAGATCGTCTACGACATTTCCCAGGTCCGCGGCGGCAACTACTTCTTCCTCGGAAGCTACGAGCGTATCGTCTCCGTGTTCGACGAGGACTTTGACCTGCTCGTCACACCCGTCGCCTACGACGTGGAGATGACCGTGACGATCCCGGCCGCGTTCGACCTGGCCGGCGTGTACGGACTCCCCGAAGAATTCCAGGCCGCCCGCGAATTGACGTTGAACCTGCCGACGTTGTTCTTCAGCCGCCGCCAGGGCGGGGGCATCGTGTTCGTCCGGCTTCGTGGTGGATCGCTGGTGGACTTCACGCAACCGATCACGGCCGCGACGGTCGCTCTCTCCTACAAGACACCGGATGGCAACACGGTCACGCCCGCGCCGCTCGCGGCCGAGTTACCTGGGGAACTGAGCGAGGACGCCGATCCGCCGTACTTTTCCAGCAGCGGCGTGCAGCGCGGTGTATTGCTCCTCAATACGGCCCTTGTGCTGAAGGGAGCTTGCGAGGACATCTGGGGCGACTACTACTCCGGCAGCTACTACTGGTACTACTACGGCGATCCCGACCGGGCGGCTGAACGAATCAGCGAATTCCTGCCCTATTTCGACACACTGGCCGAGGGGCTCGACGACCGCGCCGACGAAACCTCCCGGGGATTGTCCGATGAGCGTGCCCTGCTCGAGCGGCTGCTGCAGAACGTGAGTCGCTACCGCTGACGCGGACTTATGGAATTGGCAGCCGAATCCATGCAGCGATCGCAAGGCCACCTTGCGCGGTCGGCGCGAACGTTGCCACGAAACCGGCAGGCGACTATCACCCATGACATATGAACTTCGCCTTCGCATTCCGCGCCCTCCGGCATCGCAACTACCGCCTCTTCTTCGCCGGGCAGGCGATCTCCTTGATCGGCACGTGGATCACGCGCGTCGCCCTCGGATGGCTGGTGTATCGCCTCACGGGCTCGGCGTTCATGCTCGGACTGGTGAGCTTCGTGAGCCTCGTGCCCACACTCCTGTTTACCCCGGCGGGAGGCATTGCCGCCGATCGCTGGAACCGCCATCGCGTGCTGATCTGCACCCAGCTCGGCCTCATGACCACCTCGCTGGCGCTGGCCTTCTTCGCCCTTCGGGAGACGATCACCGTGTACCACATCGTGGTGCTCGGCGCACTCCAGGGGCTGGGCAACGCCTTCGACATTCCCGCCCGCCAGGCGTTTGTCGTGGAAATGGTCGAGGGGCGCGACGATCTGAGCAGCGCCATCGCCATGAACTCCATGATCTTCAACAGCGCCCGGTTGATCGGCCCCTCCATCGCCGGTGTGCTGGTCGCGCTGTTCGGCGAGGGTCTTTGCTTTCTGATCGACGGGATAAGCTTCCTCGCGGTGGTATCGGCGCTGGGAGCGATGCGCGTCCCGCCGCGGGAGGCGCCGGAAACGCACCCGCATGTTCTGCATGACCTGCGCGAAGGGCTCTCGGCCGCATTCGGTTTCGCCCCCATTCGGTCGATTCTGCTGCTCACCGCGCTGACCAGCCTGGTGGGCATGCCCTACGCGGTGCTGATGCCGGTTTTTGCCGACCGCATCCTGGGCGGTGGTGCCGTGACACTGGGATTTCTCATGGCGGCCTCGGGCGTTGGAGCGCTGCTCGGAGCGCTGGCGCTGGCCATGCGCAAGAGCGTGCTCGGATTGGGCCGAATCATCGCCGCCTGCTCCTGTCTGTTCGGTGTTTCGCTGATCCTGTTCGGGCTGTCGCGCGTTCTCTGGCTATCGCTGGCGCTACTGGTTCTGGCGGGATTCGGCATGATGGTGCAGACCGCAGCAAGCAACACGGTGGTGCAGACCATTGTCGATGACAAGATGCGCGGCCGTGTCATGGGGTTCTTTGCGATGGCGTTCATGGGCACGATGCCGTTCGGCAGCCTGATCGCCGGCACACTTGCCCGCCACTTCGGCGCACCGGCGACGGTTATGCTGGGGGGCGTGCTGTGCATCCTGGCGGGACTGCGCTTCGGAAGCCTCCTTGGACGTTTGAGGCCGCTGGTTCGACCCATTTACGCGGCGCAGGGGATTTTGCCGCCGCTGGCGGAGGGTGTGGGGAGCACGGCCGGTATCGCGGCGGAGCAGGCGCCTTCCGGCCAACCCGGATAAACAGAAATTGTCACTGCCTTATCAGCGTCTTAAGGTCGGCGCGTTGCAGTGCTGCTGACCGTAGCAAGAGAATAGGTCCTGGAGTAAGCTGCCCCGCTATGGCCGAACAACCGATTCAGGATATCGACAGCGTCGAAACCCGGGAGTGGATCGAGTCGCTGAAGTCCGTCGTCGAGACGTCGGGGCGACAGCGGGCCCGGTTCCTGCTGGGAAAGCTGATTGACTGGGGGAAGCACCACGATGTGATCGCCCCCTTTACCGCGAACACGCCCTACGTCAACACGATCCACGCTTCACGGCAGCCGGAGTATCCCGGCGATCGAGCCATCGAGCGACGGATCAAGAGCCTCATGCGCTGGAACGCGATGGCCATGGTCGTGCGCGCCAACCGCAAGTCGGCGGGGATCGGCGGGCACATCTCGACGTATGCGTCGAGCGCGACACTGTATGAAGTCGGCTTCAATCACTTTTTCCGGGCGAGCACCGAGGATCACGCCGGCGACCAGATCTTCTTCCAGGGTCATGCGTCGCCGGGCATTTACGCGCGGGCCTACCTGGAACGCCGGATATCAAAACACTACCTGCACAATTTCCGCCGGGAACGGGCCGAAGGCGGCGGGCTCTCCTCCTATCCGCACCCCTGGCTGATGCCGGATTTCTGGCAGTTTCCCACGGTCTCGATGGGACTGGGTCCGCTGACGGCCATCTACCAGGCGCGTTTCAACAAGTATCTTCAGGACCGCGGCCTGGCGGACACGAGCGGCTGCCACGTCTGGGCATTTCTCGGCGACGGCGAAATGGACGAACCGGAGGCGCTTGGTGCCATCACCCTGGCATCCCGCGCCCAGCTCGACAACCTCATCTTCGTGGTCAACTGCAATCTTCAGCGCCTGGACGGCCCCGTCCGCGGAAACGGAAACATCATCCAGGAACTGGAGGGAACGTTCCGCGGTGCGGGATGGAATGTCGTCAAGGTGCTCTGGGGGGAGGACTGGGACCCGCTGTTCGAGGCCGACACCGAAGGCGCGCTCGTCGACCGCATGAATGAGACGATCGACGGCGAATGGCAGAAATACACCGTCGAGCCGGGGGCCTACTCGCGAGAAAGGTTTTTCGGCAAGGATCCCCGCCTCACCAAGTTGGTCGAAGATTACACGGACGAGCAGATTCGCAAGATGCGCCTTGGCGGTCACGATCCGGTCAAGGTTCATGCCGCATATCGCGCGGCCGTGGACCACCAGGGAAGACCGACGGTCATCCTCGCCCGGACGATCAAAGGCTACGGGCTGGGCGAAGCGGGCGAGGGACGCAACGTTTCGCACCAGCAGAAGAAGCTGGACATCGAAGAACTGCGGCACTTCCGCGACCGCTTTGACATTCCCATTCCCGACGTGGAACTGGAGGAAGCGCCGTTCTATCGCCCGAAGGAGGACTCGGAGGAGACGCAGTACCTGCTGGAGCGGCGCGAGGCACTGGGTGGTTTTGTTCCGCGCAGGCGCGCGCCGGCCCCGCCGGTGACGGTGCCGGCGCCGGAGACCTTTGACGAGTTCCTGAAAGGCACCGGCGACCGCGAGGCGGCCACGACCATGGCCATGGTGCGGATGATCACGCGCCTGCTGGACGACAAGGAGATCGGCAAGCTCGTGGTCCCTATCGTTCCCGACGAAGCCCGCACCTTCGGCATGGACGCACTGTTCCGCAAGTACGGCATCTATTCGCACGTCGGGCAGCGCTACGAGCCGGTCGATTCCCACCTGTTTCTCTACTATCGCGAGAGTCAGGACGGGCAGATTCTGGAAGAGGGTATCACCGAGGCGGGGTCGATGGCCTCGATGAATGCGGCGGGGACGGCCAACGTCACCTTCGGCATCAACACCATTCCCTTCTTCCTGTTCTATTCCATGTTCGGCTTTCAACGGATCGGCGATTCGATCTGGGCGTTTGCGGATGCGCGCGGGCGGGGGTTCCTCATCGGCTGCACGTCCGGCCGGACGACGCTGGCGGGCGAGGGCTTACAGCACCAGGACGGGCACAGCCATGTTCTGGCGAGCACGGTGCCCAACGTGCAGTGCTATGACCCGGCGTGGGCGTACGAACTGGCGGTCATCGTGCGCGACGGCATCCGCCGCATGTACCATGAATGTGAGCCGGTGTTCTATTACATCACCGTGGGCAACGAGGTCTACACGCATCCGCCCATGCCTGAGGGCGTGGAGGAGGGCATTCTCAAGGGTCTCTACAAGTTTCGTCCGCACGAGAATCCCGGGGACAGGCCGCGCGTACATCTGTTCGGCAGCGGGGCGATCCTCCGCGAGGCACTGGCCGCACAGACCTTGCTGGATGAGAAATTCGGTGTCGCCGCGGACGTATGGAGCGCGACCAGCTACCATCAGTTGCGTCGCGATGCCCTGGCGTGCGAGCGGTGGAACCTGCTGCACCCGGACGAGCCCGCCAAGGTTCCGTACGTCATTCGTCTGTTGAGCGACGAGCCCTGGCCGGTCGTCGCCACAAGCGATTACCTGAAGCTTCAGCCGGACATGATCGCCCGATGGATACCGAGCGGGCTGCACTCGCTGGGAACGGACGGTTTCGGCCGCAGCGAAGCCCGCAAGGAACTGCGTGATCTCTTCGAGATTGACGCCCGCTATGTCGCCCTGGCGGCGCTTCAGGCGCTGGCGCGAAAGGGCAAGTATGACACGAACAAACTGAAGGAGGCGTTCAAGACGCTGGAGCTTGATCCGAACAAGGTCGATCCGCTCGAACCGCCCGGCCCGGCGATCCGGGAGTAGCCTGGAGTCGGTCCTTCCGCGGCGGAGGGCACGTTGGTCAGGAATGAAACTCTACACACGACAGGGTGACGACGGAACAACGGGCCTGTTCGGCGGCACGCGCGTGGGCAAGGATCATCACCGCGTGTGTGCGTACGGCGAGGTGGATGAGCTGAATTGCTCGCTGGGCCTGGCCGGGGCGGTCTGTCGCGACCCGCAGCTTCTGGAGAAGCTGCGGCGTTTGCAAGCCGACCTCTTCGTCGTGGGAAGCGAACTGGCCAATCCACAGGGGCAGGGCGCGACGGTGGCGATCACCGAAGCCGACATTCAGCAGCTCGAACGCTGGATCGATTCGTGCAGCGAGGCGGTCGAGCCGCTGCGCAGTTTCATCCTTCCGGGCGGAGGGGCGCTGGCGGCGCGATTGCACTATTCGCGCGCGACGTGCCGGCGCGCCGAGCGGGCCGTGGTCGTCCTGACTCACACCGAGCCCGTGCGCAAGGAAGTGCTCATCTACCTGAACCGGCTCGGCGATCTGCTCTTCGCGATGGCCCGCCTGGCCAACAAGCTCGAGTCGATCGGGGATATTCCCTGGCAGCCGCGATAGCAGGTCATCCATTCGCAAGACGCGCATAGGCACGTGGCACGCGGACGTTCTTGCATTCGACGTGGCTCAACTCGCTCCTCGGGCCGAAATCCAGTCGGCCAGCAATGCGATCTCGTCATCGCGGAAAAGGGCGTGTCCGTTTCGGCCGAAAACGAGGATCGTGTAGTTGGATTTCTCCGGATCGAGCCGCTGCTGAATCCGCTGTACGCTCTTGGCAACGCGGATCTGCGTGTCGTTGCCGCCGTAGATGAACATGACGGGGATGTGGAGGCGTTCCCAATAGGGCATGGGGTCGTAGTCTCCGATGGCGCGGAGGAAGCGCCAGGCAGACGAATCGGGATTGGACGGAAATCCCTCCACGACGCGTTTGCCCGCCAGCGGTCCGGATCGGGCGTCACGTAACGCGGAATCATAGGCGCTCCAGCCTTCGGAGGTCTTCGCGTAGCGAAAGCCGAGATCATTGATCTTCCTGACCAACGCCTGCTCTTCCGATGAGAGCCCCTCGCGCTCCGCCATGAGCATGACCTCGTCTTCGATCTGTTCGACGATGGGCACGGAGGAGCCGGAAACGCTCACCGCGAAGGCGATGCGCTTGGAGCGGGCGGCAGCAGCGGGGACGATGTGTCCTCCCTGGCTGAATCCCATGAGTCCAATGTTCGTCTTGTCCGTTTTGGCGTGTTTGGAAAGAACGTCGGCGGCCGCGACCGCATCGTCGGCAAGTTCCAGAAAGCTCGCGGTGTGCCAATCGCCACCCGAGTCGCCGGACCCGCGCTTGTCCGGGTGGAGAACGGCAATTCCTTTTGCAACCAACGCTTCGGCGTACGCGGAGGTCCAGGGATTGGAACGGTCGCTCGTGCCGGATCCATGCACGAGCACGACACCGGGAAATGGCCCGTCGCCGGGGGGCAGCAATATGGTCCCCGCCAGTTGGATCGAACCGCTCGCAAATGAGATGTTTTCGACGATCGGCTCCGCGGCAGCCGCGGCACCCGACACCCATCCGACAACCAAGCTGAGGAGGATCGCGTTCTCTCGCATCATGACCTGTTTCCCGTGGAATTGGACAAATCGATTTGCCCGATCCGGTTGACCGGCGGCCCGATGACCCGACGGTCCGTCATGGGCGACGCAGAGTCAATTCCACAAGTTTCGCAAGATGTCGGAAATTGCAGGCGTCTGGGCGTAATGGAGCCGGCCCAAGTGGATTTGATTTTGGTGAACCTTGGGCGATGATGAGGCGTCTGAGACCTCGCAGGGTGCGTTGCGGTGTCTGCTGCGGTAACCGGACCTGAGTCGAGCCCATGATGGAAGCCCCCAGACCCAACATTGACTCCGCGCGAAAACCACGTTTTCGCCCGTTGACACCGCTTTCGGTCGTGCTGATTGCACTGGTCCTGGCCGTGGTGGGCGGCGGCTCCTTCCTGCTCAGTGCGGCGGAGTCCACGACGCTCGTGGATGGCGCGGTTGCATGGAAGGTTACGTCTCCCCTCCGGGCCGTCGTGCAATTGCTTTGCCTGAATTACGCCGTGCCCACGCTCAACGCCGGCGACGTGAAGATGCTGATCCTCGGCGTGGGTGCGGGCGTGGCGGCACTGGTGCTTGCGGTCGGCGCGCTGGCGCGATCGAGTGAGAGCCTCAGTCCGGCGCTCCCGGTGGCGCAGCCGTCCGACCGTGCACGTGGCGGGCAGCCGTGGCTCGGTATCGCCCAGGGACTGGTCCTCGGTTACCTGGCGTGGTCGCTGCTGAGCGGTCGATGGTCGGACGCGCCGGAACTCGCCCTGGGGACGAGCCTGCTGCTCGCGATCCAGTTTCTGTGGGCGTTCGCGCTGGGATGGGGACTGAGTGCCCGCGGAGCCCGGATTGCGACCCGCCTGCTCGTTCCCATCGGGGTCATCACGGCGCTGCTGGCGGTGTGGTACTTCTACGGGCGGAATCCGAACCTTCGCGCCAAATTCCCGTTTGGCAATCCGACGTTCCTGGCGGCGTGCCTGATCCCCGGCATCGTGATCGGCCTGGCGGTGGCGATGGAAGGCGTGCAACGTGCCCGCCGGGTGCATGCCGCGGGCGGATTGGGAATGGCCATCGCTTCGCTGGCCGGCGTGGGCCTGATGCTGTGGGCTTTTTTATTGGCGCAATCGCGCGGGGCGATGCTCGGATTGGGCGCCGCACTGGCCGCGATTGTCGTATTCAGCGCGCGCGGCGCGTGGCGCTGGATCGCATCCGCAGGTGCGATCGGACTGGTGGTCGCCGGTGGATTGTACTTTGCCAGCGCAGGCGGCGATCTCCACGGCCGCAGCGCCTCGACCCGTCTTCGATTGCACGCGTGGGAGTACGCACTGGCGATGTTCGAAGAGCATCCCGTGCTCGGGTACGGCCAGGGGGGGTTTGTCCTGAAGGGCGACTCTTTCGTTCCGCAGGACATCCTGACGGATCCGGAGGCATTTCAGGGTCGTCTGGCCCATGTGCACAACGAGTGGCTGGAGGTTCTGGCCGATCTGGGAATCATCGGTTTGCTGCTGATCGGCATGTCGCTGGTGTTCAGCTTAATTGCGGGCCTGCGTACGGCGGATGCGTCGCGGCAAGGGAAGGCGACGAATCGCCGGTCGCCTCTTGCTGACAATACTGTGGCACCGGAGAGCCCCGACGCTGCTGCTGAGGCAGCTTCCGCGGGGGCCGCATCTACTGCCGCCGCCCGACACGTCGTGAATGGCCCGGCGTTGGACTGGCCGATGATCGCAGCGATGGCGGCGCTGGTGGGTCTGATCGTTGACGCCGCATTCGGCGTGGGCCTGCGCGTGTCCGGCGTGCCGGTCTGGTTCTACACGCTGCTGGGACTGATCTGGGGGATGAGCAGTGGCGGTTCCGCAACGATGCTCGATCGCCTTGCGTCGCGCAGCGGAGCGCGGCTGGCGACCGCGGCCGTCGGAGGTGTGGCGGGGCTCCTGGCGATGGTCCTGAGTCAGCAGGATTTCGCCGCCGCGCGGAAGAGCTATGAAGTCGAGCAGCGCCTTGACGAAGGCAACTTCGAGGAAGCCGTCGAGCTTGCCGCCGGGGCCGTGTATCGCCTCAATGCGCAGCGCGGATTGACGGCGCTCTACCGACTGGCGGAGGCGCACATGCTCGTGGCCCGCAAGCTCCAAGGGCGTGCCGTCGATCGGGAGTCCCGCGCTCAGGACGCGGGGGCGCTGGAGGCTTCGCGGCTGCTGCAACTGGCGGGCGGAGATCGGGACGCTGCGGCATTCCATTGCGCAGAGGCCAGCGCGGCGCTGATCGAGCTCGTGGCGCGGGCGCCGGGGTTCCTCAACCAGGGGCGGGTGGAGTATGAAATCAACCTGATCCTGGCCGACAACGCCGCAGCGCGAGGCGATCGCAAGCAATTCGCACTCGCGATGGAAAACGCGCATGCCGCCATCGAGCGCGAGCTGCGCCGCCAGCCTTTCAACCCCGAAGTGGCCTATGACTTCGTGCGCAGCAGCGATCAGGACACGCCGCCGCTGGAGGTAGCCGTCGTTCTGGCCCGCCCGCTTCGTTACAACATGATCGGTCCGGACCACGTCGACGCGATTAACGGGCTCAGCGGGCAGACCGAGTTTGAGAAGGAAATGACGGAATTGGCGGGGCGGGCGGTCACACACGTGGAGGAGTTGGTGCAAACGCCGTCCGGAGAGACCGTGCAGGAGTCGCCCGCGGAAACGGAGGCCCCCGACACGGAGGCTGGTGCGGAGGGATCGCGTCTGGCCCGGAGTTGGCCGCGGTGGACGCCGGAAATCCTGCGCT
Source organism: Phycisphaerae bacterium (assembly GCA_024102815.1). Lineage (NCBI taxonomy): Bacteria > Pseudomonadati > Planctomycetota > Phycisphaerae > Phycisphaerae bacterium. The sequence continues at coordinate 272,290 of JAGFJJ010000076.1, read as the reverse complement.
TCGTGGCGGCGATGAAGTTCTTCAAGGGTGAGTACGACGTCGCAGCCTCGCTCCAGCGATCCGCGTTGGAGGCGTATGCCAAGCTCGGTCTGACCACGCTCGGTCGCGCGGCCGGATTTGCCGAGCTGGCCGACAGCCTGTTCTTCAGCAACCCGCTCGAGATCGGTCCGGTGCTCGAGGCGGCGCAACAAGCGGAGGAGAGCGCTCCGCCGTCGCTGCCGGGACGAAACCTGGTCAAGGCTGTCGAGGAGCGACGTATCACGTACGAACTGGCGGGAGGCAACGAAGACCGGGGCATGGCCTCCCTTCGCGGACTGGCTCCGCCCGGCGTACCCGAGGCGGCCCTCAAGCAGGAACTGGGGCGGCGTTATCGGATGATGTGCGAGTCGATTCTGCGCCGGCGGGAGGCGGTGATGCTTCGCCGGCCTGCCAACGAGCTGATCCCGCGCATGAAACAGTGGATCGCGCGATCGCTCGAACTGTCACCGGACGATCCGGTCACGTATTACCTTGCGGCGGACCTGGCGTTTCATGAGGGCGAAGATGAGGTCGCGGCGGATAACCTCATGCGCAGCATGGATCGGGGGCTCGCGCCGGAAGCGGCACTGCAATTCATCGATGTTGCCCTGGAGCGGAAGCCCGACAGCGCTGCGATGAAGTCCCTGAAGGATGTTCTGGTGAAGCGGCTGTCCCCGCCCGAGGAGGAGCCGCTGCCCGAAGCGCAGAGGCCCGCGGCACCGAAACTGACGCCGCCTGGATGAGGCTATCCGAGCGAATGCAGGGCGTCGGCCGCCCAGACGCACCGGGGATCAAGTTCCAGTGCCTGCTCGAACTGCCGTCGCGCGGCATCGGTGTCGCCGAGCTTGATGAGCACTTCGCCGAGCAGGCAGCGGACGTCCACGTCCTCGGGCCTTTCCACGGCGAGGTCCTTCAGCAGGCGTGCGGCCGAGTCGTTCTCGCCGCGCTTCCAGCGCACCACGGCACGGACGAAGCGGACCTCGGGGCGATGGCCGTCGTAGCGCTCGGCGGTGGTCACGGCTTCGAGTGCCGTCACCATGTCATTTGTGGCCAGGGCCGCCTTGGCCAGAAGGAGCTGCGCGGCGGTGTCGGAGGGCTCCCCGCGAACCTGATCCTCGAGAACCTCCTTGGCCCGTGCCGGATCCTTCAGCTCCAGGTAGCAGGCAGCCAGCCCGCGCCGCGCCGACGATTGGAGAGACTCTTTCGGCCCGGCATCGAGCGCTTGCGTCAGATAGGGAATGGCCTCCGCACAGCGCCCGGCGCGAGCGAGCAGCAACCCGAAGTTCTCGGCCAGCAGGGCGTCGTCCTTCACGGAGATCCCCGCCCGGCGGTATCGATCCAGGGCCCCGTCACGATCACCGAGCAACAGGGCGATCTGCGCGGCGAGCGATCCCACGGCCGTGCGATCGTCCAGCTTGTCGATCGCGCTGTCGAGAGCGTCCAGAGCCTCGCGCTCCTGCCCGACGGCCACGAGGCATTCCGCCCAGGCAATGAGGTACTCCTCGTTATGCGGCTCCATCTGTGCCGCGGACTCATAGTGCGGTAGTGCCTCCTTGATGTCACCACGTTGTTCCAGGATGACGCCGCGCGTGTAGCTGAGCGCCGGCGACGCGAGCCCGGCGTTCTCCGCGATGGAGACGGTCCGCTCCGCCGAGACGAGCCGGCCGAGCTCCAGTTGTGCCCTGGCGAGCAGGACGTACGTGGCCACGTGGGACGGATCGAGGGCGAGCGACTCCGTCGCGGTGCGCTCCGCATCGGCGAAGCGGCCGCCGTCAAACTGCTTTTCGGCAAGCTGCAACTGGATGCGCCCGCGGACGCGGTCCCAGCGCTCCTCGGCCTTTGCGGCATTCTTGTTGAAGGCCGCGCAGCCGTGGAGTACGCCGAAGCATCCAATCAGCGAAAGAAGCACGAGTGCATGGCCGATGCTACGGCCCGACATCGCCGTCATGGCTTTCCTCCCTGGGGGTACCGGCGGTGACCGGGGGTCGGCCGAACATCGCCGGGGGTTCCCCGCGCTCGTCGCGAATCAGTTGGTAGAGGAAGCTGCGCGTGGCGGTTCCCTCGGCGTCCCAGTCGCGTTCACAAAGGATGCGTTCGCGCAATTCAATGGCGGGCAGGTATCGATTGCTATTGGAGAGGGAGAGATTCGCATACCAGAGGGCACGATCCTTCTTGCCTGCGTCGAAGGCCTCCACGGCGAGGTTATACCAGGCGTGTGCCATGCGATCGCGCCCGTGCCACATGAGCCCGCGGCGCTGGCCGATGCGCATGCGCTCGATGTCCTCTCCCTGGCGGCGTGAGGCCTCGGCGTACGCATCCTGGTCGTGAATAACGTTGATGGTCAGCAGGATGATGACCTCTTCCCGCGCGGAAGAATCGTTGTTGGAGCGAAAGAGCTGGCCCAGGATGGGAATACTGCCCAGGAGCGGCACCTGATTGCGGGCATCGGTGGTCACCTCGCGGAAGAGCCCGCCGATGAGGATGGTCTCCTTGTCGCGAACGAGAACGTTCGTGGTTACTTCGGTGGTCTGTTCGGTGGGCAGCCCCTGCGCGTTGACAAACCCGACACTGTCTTCGGGGTGGAGCTCGACGCGGATCCAGCCGTCGTCGCCGATAAAAGGCCGAAACACCAACTGCGTACCGGTCTCAAGGAACTCGACCGTCTGGATGGCTTGGGTTTGCGTGACCGTGGTGGTGAGGTAGCCGTCACGCCGTCCGACGATGACCTGGGCCTTCTGCTTGTTCAAGGCCAGCACCTTGGGATTGGCCAGAACGGTGGTGTCGGTGTACTGCTCGAGGGCCCTTACGAACACGGCCACCTGATCCTTCAGGATGCCCACGGAGATGCCGCCGGAGGGAACGTCGCCGGCGAAATCGGTGCTGACGTTGCTGTTGAATTTCTCGAATCGGGCCGTGGGCAGTTGCCCAAGGGTCAGGTTCTGAATCCCGCGAGACGTCGCGCCGAGCAGCTCGAGGTCGACGCCGCCGAGCATGGTAAAGTCGATGCCCAAGGCGTTCTCGTCACTGAGGTTGGCGCGCAGGATCGTCGCCTCCACGAGCACTTGCCGCGGGCGAACATCGAGCTGGTGGATCAGCGATTCGACCTGCTCCATCACGGAGGGCGGCGCGGTCACGACCACAAGGTCCGCTTCCGCCCAGGCGTTGCCCTCGGTGGAGCTGCCGCCGCCACCGGCCACGCCCGCGGAGGAGGGCGGCGAATTGACGACCGAGCCGGTTTTTTCCAGGAGGGGGTCCAGGTATGCCTTGGCGTCGGACGCGGATAGGTAGCTTAACCGGAAGACGCGGGTCACGGGCGGTTCTGTCCTGGCGGCGTTCATCGCCTCGAATTCGGACTTCGTGTAGACATAGACGAAGTTCCCGCGCGTGGCGTAGGTAGCGCCGTTCGGGCTGAGCACGGCCTCCAGGGCCTCGTCAAAGGTTACATCGAAGAGATTGGCCGTAACCGTCCCCTTGACGTTGGGTGAGGCGATGATGTTTCGACGGCTTTGCACGGAGAGCAGTTGAAGGACGGTGGAGAGCGGGACGCCGGCGACGTGGAGTTGAACATTGCCGCGATCGTTGATCGAGACCTCGGGAACCGATCCCGGAATGGGACTGTCGTCGTTCGACGCATGCCGGTCAGCCGCGGCGGAAACGCCCGGCTGAAGGATTGCCTGGAGCAAATCGCCGCTCAATCCAAGCGGGTTGTCCGGGCGATCCGTCTGGGCCGGGGCGGACGTCGCAGCCAGGACGACGGCCAGCGCGCAGGTCGAAAGCTGCCTGCGCGGCGGAAGGAACGGTAATCGGTGCACGTGCATGTTCGCCATGCTTGCTCAGCGGCGCCTCAAGACGAATCCCGACTCGCTGGCGACGAGGATCGCCGTGGCACGCTTCGGCTGCCACGAGGATCGGCTCGCGCCGGGACCTGCGGCAGCGGCGCCGTCGTAAGCATGGCGCATGCCGCTAGTTATCGGTACCGGTGTTATCGGCACCCGCAGCACGCACGTTGAACGTGTGCGTCAGGAGGATTTGTCGAATCTCGGTAAGGAGCTGGTTCGTCTTCCGGGTCTCCTCGAGGAGCTGCATGCGTTGGGCCCCGGCATCGGGAATCTGTGCCACGGCCGTGGGAGCCGAGATTATCGGTCCCAGCCAGACCCGGATTAGCGTGGCCAGGACGAATCCGACGAGTAACATCCGCGGCCACCCGCGCAGCGAGAAGGCATTCCGTCCGGTTTCCATTTCTTCTTCTCCAGAAAGGAATAATGCGTCGTGCGATGCCCCCAGTTCCATTAACCGGCCCGGTCCGGCGGTGCTCTCTCAAGCCCGGCGCCAGTGCAGGAGCCTGGCGCGGGCTCGCAGCGCTGCGATCCGCGCCGGCCAGGCGGACTCGGAGCGCACCAATGCTGCGATCACGCCCGCGATCGACATCAACATCACGGGAGGGAGCATGAGTTCCAGGCGCGTATTCGCCACGCGAGCCCAGAGCGGCTCCAGCACGCCAATCACCAGCGCGGTCAGAAGGAAACCCCGGACGAGCATTCGGCGATCGACGGCATCGGAGTGGGCCGCGCCCGAAAGGAAAGAGCGGCGCATTTGCAGGAGGTCGATGCCTGCCGCGGAGAGGCCTGCGGCAATCAGTGCAACGAGGGCGCCGGACATCGTGCCCGAGGCGTGAGCCGCCCGACCCGATATGAGCGCCGCGAGAATCGCCAGGGCCGCGCCCACTCCGCATCCCCACCCGCAACGCACCGGCGCGTTACCGATCGCGTCATCTCGCCCAAGCAAGACGAATTGGCAGGTCAGAACCGCAAGCAGCGCGGCGCCCACCGAGAGAATCAGGATCTCGCCGGGCACCGGCCAGCGCGTCATTGTGGCGATCATCCACACCGCGGCGCACGGGGGTCCGACGATTCCGACGGTCAGCCACCGGCGCCGTCCCTCGCTGTAGGCGGGCAGCGCGATCCGGGCAAACGTGGACTGTTTGTCGTTGGCTTCAAGGGCAGGTCCTGATGCCACGCCCGCGGATACGATGGCTCCAAGAAGCAGAACCGCCGCCGCGGCCAACGGGAAGATACCTGTATCGGCCGAGACCAGGGACATGGAAAGAACGCCCACAAGCGCCCCGACCAGGAACAGCCACAATGTTGCACCGCGGCGCTGATCCAACAAGCGATGCACGAGTGAAATGAGCGTTCCAACCAACAGGCCCTGCGGCAGCAGCATGACGATCGCCAGCACGATGTGAAGCATGTACAGCGGCAATGACGACCAGACGAAGTGCGTATGCAACGACGTGTAGACCGGCAGCGCCAGCCGGAGTTGCGAACGAACGAGCAGCATGCCCAAACCAGCAAGAAGCAGAACGACGGAAAGCGACGTCCACAACAAACGGGCATCGGGCGCGTTGACGCGAAGCATGAGTCGGGTCACGCCCCTGGACGCGCGATCCGGCGCCTGGGCCCTCCAGATGCGCCGAAATCCCCACAGGATCGTCCGCCCCGGGATGCGCATGCCCAGGGCCAGCGCAACCAGAATACCTACCGCAACCAGGCGCGGTGCAAACGGTCGAGGTGCCACCAGCGCGGGCAACAGACCGCCGGCGGCCAGAACCAGGCAGGCCGTCGCGGCGCCGACGAGCAAGGCGATCCCCATCGCAAGATAATCGTGCAGCGAAGCGATGCGCTGACCTGAGCGCGCGGCCGTGACCGCACGGAAATCTTCGGAAACTCGGGGCGGATCCGGCTCAAAGCGCCGCGGGGCAATGGTGCCAGTGCCGGGCGCCAGCCTTTCGGACGGTGCGGGGCTCCCCGCGCGTGGCGAGCCGGGAGCTCGACGCGGTCGATTCGGACGAACGCGGCGCTTTCGCCGGCCAGTGCTGCGCGTATTGGGGCGTCGGGACATGTCACGGGCCTCCTGCCCGTTCGCCGCAGGCGTCTCCAAAGACCATGGTTTGCGGGACCGGAGCGTACGCCTCCATGCCAAGCGGTTCAGAGGCGATTACAGGCGATCAAGGCGTCGCGGTCAAGATTGCCGGCAGAATCACTGCCGCGGAATTGGAGGAAGCTTGACGCACCAGCCGCCGATGCTGCGGCGGTCCCAGTTCCAGTCGATGTCGGCGATAGGCTCCGTGGGCAGCCCCCTGGGGGGCAATACGAGCATGATCACTTCGCCAGTGCAGTCGCCCAGATCGTAGCCAACGGGCTCGCCGTAATGCTCTTTCAGGAACTCGGGCCAGCCCGGTCCCGGGGCGAAATCGAACAGCAGGAGGATCAGGCGAGGTGGATCGGCCCGGAGTTCATCGAGGAGGATTCGCCAGCGGCCGGGGGCACCCTCGCGGTTGATGTCCAGTCCTGTGGCCATCGTGTAGCGCGAGGCACAGCGGCGGTCGGAATAGTAGTAGATGCACGCGTCGTTGCTGAAAACGAAGATCTTGTCATCGGGCAGTGTTGCCCGGGCCGCGTTTTCCCCCTGGGCCCGGCTCCAGAAATCCCGCGAGTTGTACCGCTTGAAGGTGATGCCGTAGAGCGACTGGCTTAGATAATGGTTGTATTGGGTGGTCAGCGCCCAGGCGGGAATCACCACGTAGAGCGCCATCGCGATCCGATGCCAGGGTCCCGCGAGCTTGCGCAGGGCGCTCTGAAGCGCAACGACCCCACGATCGGAGATCAGACCGGCCGCGATCGCCCCCACCGGAATCATCAGATAATAGTAATGGGGCCAGAACTTGCCGGGCATGCACACCGCCACAAAAGACGAAACTGCCAGCAACAACAACGCGCCGTAACCGCGCCTCCGGCCGGAGGCGACCGCGATCCCGATCCAGATGACTGCCGCCACCAGCGCGGCCCACACGGGTAAAGCGCTTTGAAAAGTGAATGGATGAGGGGGGTGGAAGAACGTCGCGAATCGCGAGAGGAGTCCGCCGCTGTCGTCGCTGTAACTGAGGTTGAATAGGAAAACGGCGTCGATGAATTCCTCCCACCGGCCGGTAAGACCAAAGTACGCTCCGGTGAGGATCCAGATGGCCAGGGGACCTAGACCGAAGAGCAGGATGGATGAGACGACGTTCGTGACGTTCGCGCCGTCGCGTTGTTCTCGGGTTCCGCGCCCGCGAAACGCGGCCACACCGCCGACCCAGAACGCCAATGCCAGCCATTGCGCCGCGACGACGGTCTTGATCGTGGACGCCAATCCGAGCGACACCCCTGCGGCAAGCAACAGCGCGGCACCACCCGCGTTCTTCGAGCCCCACCGCAGCGCCAGATACCATGCCGCGAGAATCAGGGCGTTCATGTAGATTTCGCGGTTGCAGCCCTCGCCGGCCGTCCCCGGGTCAGAAGAGACGATGGCGAACACCAGCGCCGCAATCACCGCCGCCCACGACGAAGCTACGCGGCGCGTCACGCCGAAAACCAGAACCATTGTCGCCAGGGAAAAAATCAGGGATAGCGATCGAAAGACCTCGGGATGATCGCCGAACAAAGCGATGGTGCCCGCCACCAGGGCGAACACGCCCCACGGCTGGTGGTCCCAGACATCGACGTATAACTGTTTGCCCTCCAGCAGGCGGGCGCCGATGTAAGCGTAATTGCATTCGTCAGCTTCGAGGGGGAGCAGCCAGGCGTGCAGGCGGAACGCAACCAGCACCGCTGCAACGACGACGAGGACGACGTACTCCCACCCCCGGACTCGCGGAGCACGCGGCTCGCAAAGCGGTACATCCGGTTCCTGCGGCGCGGGCTGCGCGGCGGTGGGCGGCAGGGCAGATGATGCGTCGGACGGATCCATTACGGATCATCGTATCGCTGATCGGGCTGCCGCGTCAGGTGCGGCAGAGCACGTCGATTCCCGCCGCGACTGGCAAGCACACGCCAAGGCCTTACAATGCCCGGCCGTGCTGACCTTCTCACTCCAATCGGGCTCCAACGGCAACGCCATCTACGTCGAGGCGGGCGGCGTGCGCCTGCTGTTCGATGCGGGCATCGCCGGGAATACGGCCGAGCGTCGCATGGCCGCCCACGGGCGGGACATCCGCGAAGTCGATGCCCTCATTATTTCCCACGATCATACGGATCACATCCGATGCGCGGGCATTTACCAGCGGAAATTCGGCCTGCCGATCTACATTACACCGCAGACGCAGCGCGCAACCTGGTGCAGATTGGGGCGGCTGTCCGACGTGCGTTACTTTCAATCGGGCGACGTGCTGGAGTTCGGTGACGTCCGCGTGCACACGATTCCCACCGCACACGATGCCGCCGACGGTGTCGCATTCGTCATCGAGCATGAGAACCGTCGTTTGGGAATCCTCACCGATCTGGGGCACGTGTTTCCGGGGCTTCAGGCGATCCTGGAGTCCGTACACGGCGCATACCTGGAAAGCAACTATGACTGGGACATGCTCGAATACGGGAGTTATCCGTGGGCGCTGAAGGAGCGCATTCGCGGAGGCCGCGGGCACTTGTCCAATGACCAGGCGGCCACGATGCTCCGTGCCTGCGGGCGGCGTCTTCCGGCGTGGGTGGCCGTCGCTCACCTCAGCGCCGACAACAATCACCCGGACCTGGCCATGGGCGCCCAGCACGCGGCCATCGGACGCTCGTACCCGGTGCATCACGCTTCACGCTACGAAGTCTCGCCGATATTCGACGTATGATAACGCGGCGGGCTGGGGCTTGGGGTTCTCCCGCAGTGCCTACACGCGAAAGGGATCATCCCGATCGTCCTCGTCATCGGGGTCGTCGGCGTCGTATTTCCACCGGTCGGCGTCCTCGGCGTCTTCGATCTCGCGTTCGACATGACGGAATAGCTTCTCTTGAAGCGGCGCGAATCGGCGATACATGGCCAGGGTGGCCTCGTGGGAATCGGCAATGGACTGCAGTCGAACAAGCTGCCATTTGGCAAGACATTCAGGTTCTTTGATGGTGGCGAATGGGTCGCACATCAGGCGCGGCTTGCCGTCCGCTCCGCGATGGAAATATTCACATGTTTCACACTGGATCACGGTCGGTGAACCTCCCGCCCTGCCGGGACGTAGAAGAAAATAGGGAGACGAGATGTCCTGGACATTTCACAGCCTAGGAGCCGGAAACGAACTCGGCAACATTTGATGCGCAGTTTTTGCCGAATGCGTTTTTTGCAAAGATTACACTTGATTCACGACGCAATCGCGGGCATGATCTCGTCTTAACAACCAACGTCCACTTACCGACCCGTCCCCCCATGGGTCGGTTTCCCCCAAGGCCCGGTCCACCCCACCGGGCCTGCTTTTTTGGGCGACACCGGGAAAGCTGATCAGGTGCGCAGGGCCGTTATCAGGTGCGGGAGTAATGCCACTGTCCTGTCACCGCGACGGGCGCACACCGGCCGGTCGTCGAATCGTGTGGTATCGCCCTCCGTTGCGGCACCGACCGTTTCCATGCTGAAAAAGGCGTTGGGCGTGGTCGCCATCGGAATCCGCAGTTGCCCCGCCGCCGGACGCCCGTTGCGCGCCTCCGGACGCGTTTCCCCCCGGAGGGGGCATCGGTTACACTGGTCGGCCGGGAAATTACATGGCGAAACACCGCAGAAAATCAGATCTTCCCCCCCGCGTGGCCTTTGTCTCGCTGGGTTGCGCCAAGAACCTCGTCGACTCCGAGAAGATGCTCGGGCAGCTCGTCGAGGCCGGCTGCCTGCTCACCGGCGACGAGAGCGAAGCGGACGTGCTCGTGGTGAACACCTGTGGATTCCTGGACGCCTCACGCGTCGAAGCCGACGAGGTCATTGCCGAGGCACTGGCCCGGAAAACCGATGGGAGCCTGCGGCGGGTGGTCGTCGCGGGGTGCCTAGTGCAGCGTGACCAGCAGGCAATCCTCGACCGGCTGCCGGGAGTCGATGCCCTCGTGGGCGTGAACAACCGGGATGACATCGTTCGGGCGGTTCTGGGGCATAATGCTGACGGCTCCCCCGGCAACGGGCGACGGCAGAAGCGGCGTGGCGCATCGACTCCCGACGTATTCCTGTCCGACTACCATCCGTTCGTGCAGTTGGATACCGCCCGGCTGCGACTCACCCCGCAACACTATGCGTATCTGCGGATCAGCGAGGGCTGCGACCAGAAATGCACCTTCTGCACGATCCCCGCCATCCGCGGGCGGATGCACTGCAAGCCGCCTGAAGTCGTCCTGCACGAAGCCCGGGAGCTGGTCAGCGACGGCGTCGTAGAAATCAGCCTGATCGGGCAGGACACCACCAGCTATGGTCTTGGCGAGGACGCCATCGAAGGAGGGTTGGCCGGGCTGCTACGGCGCCTGAACGACGTCGACGGGCTGGCCTGGATCCGCCTGATGTACGTGTACCCGTCGGTGTTCACGGACGAAATGATCGACGCCATCGCCGAATGCGAGCGCGTCTGCAAGTACATCGATATCCCCCTTCAGCACATCAACGATCGGGTACTCAAGGGGATGCACCGCCGGGTGGACCGGCGGACGACGGAATCACTGCTGGAGCGCATCCGCGAGCGGATTCCCGGGGTGTCCGTCCGTACGACCATGATCGCCGGATTCCCCGGGGAAACCGAGGCCGAGTTCCGGGAGCTCGTGGATTTCATCCGCGACTTCCGCTTCGATGCGTTGGGCGTCTTTCCGTATTCGCTGGAGCCGGACACACCGGCCGGTCGAATGAAGGAGCAGATATCGGACAGCGTCAAGCAGGATCGCGTCGAGGCGTTGATGCTCGCCCAGCAGGAGGTTGCATTCGCCCTCGCGGAGGAGAGAATCGGGCGGGAATTCCCCGTGCTGGTCGATGAGTGTTTGCCGGACGGGGCGTCGATCGCCCGGCATGAGGGTCAGGCACCCGGGGTGGACAGCATCACCCGCCTCGTGGACAGTGACGCCCGGCCCGGCGAGTTTGTCGAGGTTCGATGCCTGAGGCGAGCGGATTACGATCTGGTTGCCCGGCCGCTGCAGGTTAAATTGCCCGTCCTGAGCTCATGAGCGCTTCGCTGAACCTGCCCAATCGCATCACGCTCGCCCGCCTCGTGCTGGCCATCGTCTTCTTCATACTTCTGGCGCAATACAACCACCGTGAACCGAATCCGTGGATCCTCGACATCGCCACGGCGCTCTTCATCGTGGCCGCCGCGACCGATTTCCTTGATGGTTACCTCGCCCGCTCGCGCGGGGAGGTAACACCACTGGGTCGCGTGCTCGACCCCTTCGTGGACAAGGTGCTCATCTGCGGCGCGTTCATCTTCTTTATCGGGAGCAATTTCGTCGGGGTCGATGGCCGCAACGTGACGGAAATGGCACCGTGGATGGTCGTGGTCATCGTCGGTCGAGAACTGCTCGTCACCGGTTTGCGGGGCTTCAGCGAATCCATGGGCAAGTCCTTCGCCGCCTCGCTCCACGGCAAAATCAAGATGTGGATGCAGAGCATCGCCGCGCCGACCGTTCTCCTGCTGGTGGCTCATGAGCAGACGTGGTCCGCCGGCGAATGGGCCACATGGGTCAAGCGCATCGTGGTTTGGCTGACGGTGCTGGTTACGGCGCTGTCCACACTCCAATACCTCGCCCGGTCCCGCGAGTTTCTCACGCAGGGCCAGTCCCGGTGACCGAGCTCACCTTTACGCACGCGCTCATCCTGGGTGTCGTCCAGGGTCTGACCGAGTTTCTGCCGGTCAGCAGCAGCGCCCATCTGGCCATCACCCAGCGGTGGATGGGACTCGACCCGGATTCGCCCGGATTGCTCCTTTTTGACGTCCTGGCCCATCTGGGCACGCTCGCGGCCGTTCTGATTGTGTTTCGACGTCCCATCCGCCTGTTCCTCCGCGCTGCGATTTCGGGCAATTCGACGCCCGACACGCCCGATCGCCCCCGGCGTTCGAAGATTGCGTTGCGCCTGTTGACTCTGGGAATTGTTGCGTCGATTCCGACGGCGATCATCGGATTGGTTTTCAAGGACGATCTTGAAGCGGCGTTCGGCAAACCGTCCTGGATCGGCGGGGCGCTGCTGGCAACCGCAGTGTTGTTGGCGCTCACCGCAGTCGCTCCCCGTCCGCGCCGAGGATGGCGGTCCTTTCGCGGCTGGCAGGCGGGAGCAGTGGGTGTCGCCCAAGGGGTGGCCATTCTGCCGGGTATTTCCAGAAGCGGGGCAACGATCTGCACGGCGCTGTTGCTGGGCCTGCGTCCTCGCTGGGCTGCGGAGTTCAGCTTTCTGATCGCCGTGCCGGCCATTGCTGGGGCGTCGCTCATCAAATTCAAAGATACCGTCAGGTTACCGGCCGAGGAGCTCGAGGCCCTTGCATGGAATCCGATTCTGCTGGGCGCGGGCGTCTCATTTCTGGTCGGTCTGGGAGCGCTGCTCCTGCTCCTGGCGGTCGTCCGCCGGGCGAAGCTTCATTATTTCGCCCCGTACTGCTTTCTTCTGGGCTTGTTGATTCTGATGGGTATCCTCTAGCCGGCAGTCAGTGCCCCAGCGGCAGCGCCGGACTTCGCGTACCTGTTGCCTGAACTGCCTCATGGACCTACGGTTGCCGGGATGGACCGGCGCGACTGAACTTCCGGTCATTCCTGCTCGAAATTGCAAGAGTCATGGCCAGGGAATTCGCATTCTTGCAGGACCTGCTCGTGCGTCTGCCGACTCCTCTCGCACGATGGGGTCGGCTGCTGGGGCTCTCCGTCATCGTTGGGGCTCTCGCGGGTATCGCTGCGCGCCTGCTCGAGCTTGGCCTGCACTTCGGAAGCGAACTGCTGATCGGACGATTCGCGCATCCCGGGGGGGCTGACGTACTCAATTTCCGCCCTGAATTGCTCATTCTTCCAGCGCTGGGCGGCCTGGCGTCGGGGCTGATCGTTTACTGGCTCTGCCCCAGCGTCCGGGGGCAGGGCACGGACCTGCTGATTCGCGCGTTCCACCGCGAAGGCGGCGTGATGCGCATCCGCGGGCCGGTGGTCAAGGCGGCGGCTTCGATCGGGGTCATTTCGTGCGGCGGTTCGGCCGGTCCGGAGGGGCCGATCGCGGCGCTGGGCGCGGCCATCGGCTCGGCGCTGGGGCGCGTGTTTACGCTCACGCCGCGCGAACGGCGAATTATGCTGCTCGCCGGTTGCGGGGCCGGTGTGGGCGCCATTTTCCAGTGCCCGCTCGGCGGAGCCCTTTTCGCCACCGGCGTGCTGTACCGTGACCCGGATTTCGAGACCGATGCCATCGTGCCGGCGTTCGTCGCCTCGGTCATCGGTTACTCGATTTACGGGTATACCCTGAACCTCAAATTCGTCGGTTACGGACAACACCTGTTCGAAGAGGCCGACCTGCTGGTGTTCCGGTCCCCGATGGAGCTCATCCCGTATGCGGTCCTGGGTCCGCTCTGTGGGCTCTTTTGCGCTGTGTACCGTTACGCCCTCGTGGGCGTGGAGCGAATCGCCCTGCGATCCAGACTGCCGTCCTGGCTGACGCCGGCGCTGGGCGGTCTGGCCACGGGACTGGTTGCGTGCGCACTGCCGCAGGTCATGGACGGTCAGTACTACTTCATTCGAAACGCCATGGACGGCAATTTCACCGGCGGATTTCAGGCGGCGTCCTGGTGGTGGTGGGCACTGCTGTTCGGTGCCGTGGCACTGGCGAAATGCGTGGCAACGGGTCTGACCATCGGGTCGGGCGCGTCCGGCGGCGTACTGGGACCGGCCGTGTTCATCGGCGGAGCGACGGGCGCGGTGCTTGGCGCGCTGATTCAGGCGGTCGGTCCGGAGCTGTTCACATCCGATCCCGAGAATCTCCGCCGAGCGCTGATTCCGGTGGGCATGGCCGGCGTCCTTGCCGCCAGCATGCGCATACCGCTGGCGTCGCTCGTGATGGTGACGGAAATGACGGGCAGCTACGAGCTGATCGTTCCGCTCATGCTGGTCTGCGTAACATCGTACGTCGTGGGACGGCGCTGGGGACTGAATGACGAACAGGTCCGCAGCGCGGCCGATTCGCCCGTTCATGCTGGCGACGCCATCGTCCACATGCTCGAGCAGTGGCACGTCCAGGATCTGGTCCGGACCGACTGGGCGGAGACGGTGCGGCCTGATGCGACGCTGAGCGACATGGTGGCGCGTATCCGCCCGGGAACGCGACCGGTGTTCGCGGTCACGGACAATGGGCGCATCGCGGGGCTCATTTCGGTACCGGATATTGAGCGCATCATGGAAGAACCGGGCGCGGCCGAGGTCATCATCGCCGCGGATATGATGACGCACGAACTTACTACGGTATATCCGGACGACGACGCCTATCATGCGCTGGCGATGATGAGCCGGGAGAACCACATCGTGCTGCCGGTGGTTTCGCGCGATCGCGAGCGTCGCTTCCTGGGCATGATGACCCGGGCGGACGTGTACGAGGCGGTGCGCCGCGAGTTTGACGCCATGCGGGCCGCACTGCTCTCCGAGCATGCGGGACTGGGTGTAATCGAGCACGAAGAGAAGCTCGACCAGATCGTCATGGGGGTATCATCGCGCAAGCGGGAAAACATCCAGCGGTTGCTCGTCCCGTTACAGGCGGTGGGCAAGTCTTTGCGGGAGTCGGACTTCCGGCGGCAGTTCGGCATTCAGGTGATTGCCATCGAGCTTCCCGACGGCTCCATTCAGTGCCCGCCCGACGCCGATGCCCCCCTGCGTACGGAACAGCGCCTGGTCGCCATTGTCACGGAGGAGGGTCAGGACGGGCGGTCGTGACGAGGCTGTGACGCGGAGAACCCGCGATTGAGTGCCGATTCTCGCATCGAAGGACCAAGCAGGATTTGGCATCGCCGCTGGATCTGGTAAGCTCAACAAGTACGTCCAATTGAAAGGAGAGTGCGCGCATGCAAGAAGTTCGACGGTTATTGACCCGGACGGTTTTCGTGGGGTTGCTCGTGGCAACCTCAACGACCGCCGCCTGGGGTCTATCGGGGAATGCAGACCCGAACGTGGCCGCTGTGGTCGGCGGCGAGAAGATTACGTATGCAGAGCTTGATACACATATCGCGAAGACCAACGCCAAGCTCGCCCAGGATCTGTACAACGCCCGCAAGGATGCGTTGGACGACGTGATCCTGGAGACGCTGCTCAAACCGGAAGCAAAGGCGAAGGGCGTGCCGGTCGAGGCCTATGTCGAGCAGCGCATTGCGGAGAAGGCCGGCGATATCACCGACGCCGAGGTGGAGGCGTTCTACAACCAGAACCAGGCTCGAATGGGCGGGCGCACACTGGAGCAGATTGCGGGCCAGATCCGCCAGTACCTCCAGACGCAGCGGCAGGGTTCGGCCAAGAGCGCGCTGTTGGCGGAGCTCAAGGCCAATACGAACGTGCGTGTGAATCTCGAGCCGCCTCGTCTTCAGGTTGCGGTCGGCCCCAATGACCCGACGAGAGGACCTAAGGACGCACCGGTCACCATCGTCGAGTTTTCGGAGTTTCAGTGACCGTTCTGCTCCAGGGTCGGTCCGACCCTTCAGCAGGTCAAGGAGACGTACGGCGACAAGGTTCGCTTCGTCTTCCGCCACTTCCCGCTTCCGATGCACAACCGAGCAACGCCGGCAGCCCTGGCTGCCGACTGCGCCAACGAGCAGGGCAAGTTCTGGGAGTATCACGACAAGCTGTTTGAGAATCAGCGCGCTCTCGAGGACGACAATCTCAGGACCTATGCCCAAGACGTCGGTCTGGACATGGACAAATTCAACGAATGCTACAATTCGAAGAAATACCAGTCAGACATCGACACGGACGTAGCCGAAGGGCGGGCACTCGGCGTGACAGGCACGCCGGCGTTCTTCATCAACGGCCGGTTCCTGTCCGGAGCCCAGCCGTTCGATGCGTTCAAGGCCATCATCGACGAGGAGCTGGCTCGAGCCCAGTAGTCAGTCACTCGCCATCAGAGAATCACGGCACCCGATTCGCCGGTATCGACCAGCGGATCGGGTGCCGTTGTTTTTTGATCGTTGCACGCACGGGGGAGACCGGCTTGGGCGCCGCCGGGTGGAATTGCGGGGATCGGGCTTGTGCCCGGTTCTGTTGTCCTCCAATGGAATGCAAACCTGAAAGGAGAGTGTTTGGATGCGAATGACCCGAAGTCTGACGAACTGGACAGTCGCCGGAGCGATCATCGCGGCCGTGACGACGAGTGCCTCGGCTCAAACGGGGAAAGCAGATTCGAACGTGGCCGCTGTGGTCGGCGGCGAGAAGATTACGTATGCAGAGCTTGATACACACATCGCGAAGACCAACGCCAAGCTCGCCCAGGATCTGTACAGCGCCCGCAAGGATGCGTTGGACGACCTGATCCTGGAGACGCTGCTCAAGCCGGAAGCGAAGGCGAAGAACGTGCCGGTCGATACGTATGTCGAGCAGCGCATCGCGGAGAAGGCCGGCGATATCACCGACGCCGAGGTGGAGGCGTTCTACAACCAGAACCAGGCCCGAATGGGCGGGCGCACGCTGGAGCAGATCGCGGGCCAGATCCGCCAGTATCTCCAGACGCAGCGACAGGGTTCCGCGAAGAACGCGCTGCTGGCGGAGGTCAAGGCCAATGCGAGCGTTCGCGTGAATCTCGAGCCGCCCCGCCTCCAGGTGGCCGTGGGTCCGAACGACCCCGTCAAGGGCCCCAGCGACGCACCGGTCACCATCGTGGAATTTTCCGACTTCCAGTGCCCATTCTGTTCGCGCGTCGGTCCTACGCTCAAGCAGATTGAGGATACGTACGGCGACAAGGTCCGGATCTCCTTCCGCGATTTCATTCTGCCCATGCACAACCGGGCCATGCCCGCGGCGCTTGCCGCCCAGTGCGCCAACGAGCAGGGCAAATTCTGGGATTACCACGACAAGCTCTTTGGCAATCAGCGGGCGCTCGAGGATGAGAATCTCAAGAGCTACGCACAGGACATCGGTCTGGACATGAACAAGTTCAACGAGTGCTATAACTCGAAGGAATATCAGTCCGAGATCGAGAAGGACATGTCTCGGGGCCGGGAACTGGGCGTGACGGGTACGCCGGCGTTCTTCATCAACGGCCGGTTTCTTTCCGGAGCGCAGCCGTTCGATGCGTTCAAGGCCATCATCAATGAAGAACTGGAGCGAACGCAGTAGCCCCAGACTTCATACGGAGAAACAAGGCACCCGAGTCACCGATTTCGCGCGGTGGCTCGGGTGTTCTTCTGTAGTTTGCAGCAGTTCTGCTACTGGATTCCGTCGACGGTCCAGGCGACGTCTCGGCCCAAGCCCGACCACATCTTGTTGTTGCCCTCGAACCCGATGATCCCGTCCTCGGCTACGTCGTACCCCAGCGATTCCAGTGTCTGACCGCCGGCGTGTCCGTCCACCCAGAGCACGCTGCCCTTGTCGCCATGCCGGGGGTGAACGGCCGATCGAGCCGGTGGGCTGTGATCCAGGTCGGCCATTTCGCCGCGCTGATCATCCACCCGGGGTGGATCGAGATTGAAGCCTTCGTTCCCGTAGCGATCGACATCGCGGGCGTTGTCCTCGTATTGCCCCCGCTTGCGCAGCGGGAACGACGCGGCGGTTCCCATGCTGTCACCGGCGGCCACGGTGGAACTGGTGAAACCAATGCGCGAAAGCGGCACGGGCCAGTTCTTGTAGGATCGGAGGCGGTTCTCATCGCGAAGACGCGAGTTGCCCAGGAACTGGTAATTCCAGCCGTAAGCGCCATTACGCTCGTCTCGCCAGTCGGAGACGGCCGGGCACACGTACACATTGCTGCTATAGTTCTGGCGGCCGCCGCTCTCGCCGAAGCGGTCCACGTCATCGTTGCAGGTTTGGGGATCGTCAAATGCCGGGACCCCGACGGCGCTGCCGAGGATCGCCAGGAACGTGGGGCGGTATTTCTTGCCGCCCTCGATCTTCACGGTCACGTTGCAGTCATCGACCTTGGGCAAGCGGCCGGGTGGAAGCACGCCGGCGTTGTCGTTGGCGTAGAGGGAAATGCCCTGCCCGATTGTTCGCAGGTTCGTCAGGCACACCGTCGATTTGGCCTGCCCGCGTGCCCGCCCCAGCGCCGGCAGCAGGATACTGATGAGCAGACCGATGATCGCAATGACCACGAGCAGCTCGATGAGCGTGAAACCCCGGGACGGCAGTCGGAAGCCCAGTGTTGTTCTCCAGCCCTTCCTTGGCAATCCGGTGTCCAGGACCTGAACCACGCGTTCTTGCGCCAAGACAATGCTCCCCACGCGTTTCAGTTGATCCGCGCTCCTCACTCGGTCCGTTCCCTCGGCAAATTGACGCTGGCGATTCGTTTTCTTCAGGGTGACGAATAGCGGGAATGACCAAGTAGCGTCAGACTATCGAAAGCGCATACATCCTTCAAGATCTGTGTAGCAGGTCATGGTGGCGGCTGTTGGACCGGCGGGTCAAGAAGTCCCGCCAGAACGCTGGTCGTCACGGGTACGCCGGCATTCTCCCAACGCGAAATTTCCGCATGACCACACGTGAACACGCCACGATAAAGGCGTTGGCGGTCGACAAGCACATACCGCGCCGCATTTTGGACACAGGCCACGGCGATCAGCAGAGAAACGACCCAGGCGCGAACACGTCTACGCGCTCCCCACTCCAGGGCGGCCGCCAATCCCCAGGCAATAAGAACGAACGCGTGGGAATAGCGCCGGGAATATCCGGGAACGTACGCTGCACTGTAAATCCAAACGGACAATGCCATCGCCAGGAGCAGCGCGCAAGGAACAATTCGGTCTGCACGCCGCCATGCATCGTAGATCGTGGCGGCTATGGCCAACGCCATAATCGGGTAGACCACGAGAAGCCCGCTTCGCGGCTGGAGAATCTCGACGAAAACATGCGGCGAGAACCAATTGCCCGGCGCGTAATTCTGACCCACGCGCCCCAGGACGGTTCCATCCGTGGCGAGGTTGACCAGCACCTGTGGCGTGAGACAAGTGGCGGCAACAAGAACTGCAACCGCCGCCAGAATCATCGGCATGAACCGGCTGGGTCCTGCGTCTTGGTCACGGCGCGCAAGTATCCACAATCCCGGAAACAGCATCATCAGCGGTATAGAGACCCAGACGACATCATAGTAGCGCACCGCCACCATCATGCCGGTGGAGAGTCCCAGCGCAACCGCCCGCCACGGCGTCCAGCCGCAGCGGCGAATGGTGTCGGCCGCAAGCACCATTCCCGAGGCCAATGTAATTTCGACGGCGTGCGACATGGTGGGCTCGGCGCTGACGAAGTACAGCGCACTGGTCGAGAGCCAAGCGGCTGCCGTCGCCACCGCGGCGAGGTCCGAGGAAAAGTACCGCGACAGCAAGACATAGGTCAGCAGGACGCCGGCCACGCCGAACAGGCTGAGCCCGAGCGGAACGACAACGTGGTAGTATCTGCTGAAGCCATCTCGGGGCAACGGATGGAAGCCCATCGCGTTATGCGCCAGGGTCATGCCGTCGGCCAGTGCCAGGAAGGGGAGGGCAATCAGTGACACGCCGACCTGATGGGCCACCGAAACACGTCCCGCGGAGCTGACGAGGTCGAGGTATGTCTGACGCTGGTTCAACCCCGGCGCTTCAAGGAGGTTGTTTCGATAGTCGCAGTCGCCGTCAAGATACCATGAGTGGGCGTGCACGTAATACAGGTAGCCGTCCGTCGCAAAATGCATGCGCTCGTAACGGAGGCAGGCATGCATGCGCAGCAGCACTGCGGCGACGACAACGGCCGCCAGAACAAACGTGGCGGTCCGTCCCCGCAACGACGACACGGCCGGTGATTGACCCCAGATCATGCCGGTGGATGCGCTGGTCATCCGTACTTCGCCCCGTCGGTCCGCGGATCGGGCGGACTGATTCAAGGACGTCGTCCAATCACATTCGCTCCGCTACGACCGATAGTGTTGTTTCGGAGGAGGACGGCAACGGCTTGAGCGGCGAGGTCAGGCGCCCGGAGGAAACCGCAGATAAGGGCCGATGCGTTTCAGGGTCACCGGGCCAATGCCGGGAACGGCATCCAGATCGGACACGTTGCGGAAGACGGGGACGTCGGGACTTTCCATCCGGGTCCGCCGCTCCTCCCGGTAGTCCACGATCCGCCGCGAAAGACTCGGCCCGATGCGCGGCAAGACCGTCAGTTCCCACCATGGCGCCGTGTTGGGGTCGATCGACTGAGCAACCTTGCCATGGTCGGCGTGACTCGAAGCGATGCTTCGCCACGCCGCCCAGCTTGTGCCGACAAGAAAGATCACCAAGGTCAGCAAGAAGACGCGGCGAACGGCCGGAACGGAAGCCTCGTCAGTCGTGGATCGGATCGCATCCGGGACCGCTTCACTGTCGCATCGGTTCATCGATCACAACCCGCCGCGACGTCCGCGGCGCGACGAGAGGCGCTTGGAGCGCAGCTCGACGAGTTCCTGGTAGGCGCGCTTGGGGACCATGTCGCTGCGAATCAGTCCTCCCGAAGGTATGACGTCGCCGGATTGATCCACGAGGCTGTGCCAAGAAACGGACTCGACCATGGGCTTGCTCAGGGCCGTGGTCACGAATCGCCGGACCCACTCGGCCTGAATGTCTTCGTTCCAAGGCCCGTGCCAGAATCCACCGTCTGTTCCGCCACCCTTGGATGGCACCTGCGCAGCGGTTACGTGAATTGGCCTGCCCAGCTTGACGTAGGCATCCAACAGGGAAGAAATCTGGAACATGTCGCGGGCAATCATGCCATCGCGGGCCGCCCCGAAAGTCAGGCGCAAGCCGAATCCGTCGAAGGGGATTCCACTCTGCACGACCATGTCCGCGAACAGCAGTGGCGGAATCGTCCGCTGATTCCGTGCGTAGTACTCTCCCCAGGGCTCTACGATTTCGATCAACCCGGTGCTGCGTGGCGCAGTCTGCTTGACCACGGCCGCGGCCATTCGGGTTAGTTCCATGATCTGCTCGAAGTTGAAGGGGAAGCAGTTGGCACCATGGATTCCGCTGACGAGGTCCCAAGACTGGATATGCTGCCCGTAGCGGTGAATGACCCGTCGGACGTGCTCGAAAGCGAGATCGCGGATGGTATCGAAGTCGTGCTCCCACATGTAGAGCCAGTCGGGAACGTCGCCTTCGCGAAACGACAGCAAGGCCGATCCGCGTATGGGCACGCGATCGCGGGCAAGCCCCTCGACCCACGCATCCAGTTCCTTCCATTGGAACGTCTGCTCGTCGCGCTCGATGTCGCGCCAGGAGAGCGGAACCGTGACAAAATCGAAGGCGGGAGCGATATGCGGCCGCACCGTGTCGAACGGCTGGTCGAGGGGAACACGGCAACCCAGCGGACGGCGGGGCATTTCCACCGCCTGTCGCCGGGCCTCCAGCGATTTCTCGGCGACGTAGTCGCAGGCTAGTTCGCTGACCTGACCGGCGCGATCCAGGGACTGCTGCCCCAGAACAGCCGCCTTCTCGTCCGAATCCGCTTGCAATGCCTTGATGAGCAGGTCGCGGGCCTGGTTGAGGGGACCGAGGAGTTTCCGGTTGGCCTCCGGCTCCAGAAGGAGCCCCCAGTCCTCCAGTTTCTGGTTCACGCGGAGAAGCCGCCCCCGGGCAAGTTCTACTTGAAGAACGTACGGATGCTTTCGCTCCTGGAGGCGCACGGTCTCGGTCAGGATTCGGCCGGCTCCTTCCACATCCCAGCAGAGGGCCAGTCCTGCCGGCCCAGCGGCTCGCTTCGTGCACTGGAGGATGCCGTCGCGAAACGCGACCTCGGCGCGCAGGGGAACGTCGTCGCTGCCGATCACGAACGCACCGGTAAGGTCCACGGACTGGGCCGCGCGACCTTCCTGAAAAACCTGAAATGCCAGCATGCGATCCGTTTCGCCGAAGTTTGAACCGTCCACTCCGGCAGACCCACGTTCGAGGGCTTACCGGCAACCACCGTCGAAACCGCGCAGGCGCAGCCAGCCGACCGTACCATCGGCATGACACCCGGCGGATACCATCCCCTTTCCTCCCATTATGGCGGAGGAGAGCGTCTGCGTCGAGCCGCGGAGAATCCGGCATGATTGGCGGCCGGGGGGACTTCGCTTCGGTCGCGATCTGCCCTACATTCATTCAGGTGCATCGATCCGCGAGAATGTCGTTCGCCGGAAGGGACTCTGCGCGACACCACCCCGGAGTCAGACGTTGGGCGCCGAACCCCCTGCTATCGTAACGGAAACCGACCTTCCCGGCGTACCTCGCCGGCAGGGGAAGGTTCGAGACATTTACGATCTCGGAGCGGAGATCCTGCTCGTCGCCACGGACCGCATCAGCGCGTACGACGTGGTGCTGCCCACACCGATTCCCGGCAAGGGAGCGATGCTCACGCGAATTGCGGCGTTCTGGTTCGATTTCTTCGCCGACGTTCCACACCACTTGATCGAGGTCATCGAGGACCGTGCTCCGTCCGGTTTGGAGCAGCACCTTGGCATTCTCCGCGGGCGCACCATGCGCTGCCGCAAGACAAATGTTGTGCCCATCGAGTGCGTCGTGCGCGGATACCTTGCCGGGTCAGGCTGGAGTGATTACTGCCGCAATGGAGCTATCTGCGGCGTCTCCTTGCCGCCGGGGCTTCGCCAGTGTGAGAAATTGCCCGAGCCGATTTTTACTCCCGCGACCAAGGCCGTGGCCGGACACGACGAGAATATCTCCTTCGAACAGGCCTGCGAGGCTGTTGGTGGCGAAACCATGGTGCGCCTGCGAGAGCGGAGCATCGACCTGTACCGCCGCGCGGCCGACCACGCCGCAAGCCGCGGCATCCTCCTGGCGGATACGAAATTCGAATGGGGCGAAGCCGGCGGCGAATACCTGCTGATCGACGAAGTGCTCACGCCGGACTCCTCGCGATTCTGGCCGGCGGACCGCTACGAACCGGGCCGGGACCAGGAGAGCTTCGACAAGCAGTATGTGCGCAACTACCTCGCGACACTGGTCGAGGCGGGAAAGTGGAACAAGAATCCACCGGGTCCGGAACTTCCCGATGAGGTCGTACGCAACACGGTTTCGCGCTATCGCGAGGCGGCGCAACGCCTGACTGCACCGTGAGCGGCCTTCCGCGCGGTGCAACGCTTCTCTCGGGACGCGCATCAGAAGGAAAAGAACAGATCGAGAATCGACACTTGAAGGAGCCAGGAAGATGTCGCGCAAGACCGTTGCCGTACTGGGCGCCTCGGCCGATCGCAGCAAGTTCAGCAACAAGGCCGTCCGCGCATACATCGAGCAGGGATGGGAGGTTTACCCGGTAAATCCCAAGGGTGGGGAGATCGAAGGCCTGACCGCGTACGCGCGCTTGACAGAGATTCCCGTCAAGCTCGATCGAATCACCGTTTATCTGCCGCCGAAGGTCACGCTGGCGGCGTTGGACGACATCGCGAGGGTCCAGGCGGGAGAGGTGTTTATCAATCCCGGCGCGGAAAATGACGAGGTGATCGATAAGGCGAGGGAGCTGGGTGTTGAGCCCATTCTGGCTTGCAGCATTGTGGACATCGGCGTCACGCCGGGAAGGTATCCCGGGTAGCGCCGCGCCCGGATCCTCCGAATTGTCGCCTCGCGAATCACGGAACGCGAACTTCCACAGAACGGGTCAGCGGCTCGCCCCGCTGCGGCGTTACCGTGAGCTGAACGCGATACGTCCCGGCCGCGCCGTAGCGGTGCTCCGGCGCCGACACCGGTGACTGCTCGCCATCGCCAAACTCCCAGAGATAATGGGCGGGGTCGAAGCTGGCCCGCAGGCTGAACTTCCGCGAGAGCGGATCACCATCCGATGCCGGCGACGCGACGATCAATGCCCACGGATCCTTGCGGATGACCGACTCGAAGAAGGCGATCACGTCGTCCACATCTTCGGCCCGATGCCGACCGCCCGCTTCCCGGCGCACGTTGACCGCATGATCGAAGAGCCACTCGGCCAGCTTCTTTCCGTGCCGTCCGCGGATGGCGTCGTCCGTGGAATAGGCCACGAGCACGGGCTGATGCACGTTCACCTCGGCCACCGCCGGAGCGGGATAGTCATCATTGATTTTCGGCTGCACCAAAGCCACGGCACGAAAGACGTCCGCGTTTCGCAGCCCGGCGTACATTGCCGCCGACACACCGGAACCGTATCCGTAGATGAATATGCGATCCGGCGAAATCGTATGTGCCGCCTGGACGTGGCGGATCGTCTTGAGGATGTGTCGCTCGTCGGCAGCCAGTCGTTGAGATTCCTGATCGCCTGCCCCAAGCAGCGAGCCACGCCCGGATGCGAGCTTCGGCGCCACCACGAGGAAACCCTGCGACTCCGCCGCCGACGCCCAGTGACGAATCTGGGCCGCGGGAGAATCACCAAAACGTCCATGGCAGACGACAATCAGCGGCCAGGCCTGGTTGCGATCGTAGATGGAAGGCCGGTAGAGAAGATACTCCCCGCCGAGTTCGGGTTCCACCGCAGGGCGAATCGGTTCCGGTGCGTCGATGGAGAGCTCGTTCAGACACCCGCCGGAAAGTAGCGCAAGAAGCAACGGCAGACACCGCCGGAATGTTCGAGCTCGCCCCTCTCCTGGGTTCGTCCCAATCCCGGGAATTGCCGTTCGTGTCAAACGCGAATTCGTCCCGCTCATTTGCGAATCTCATATCCGAATCGGGCGAGGTGCTCCTCGAACTGGCGGACGAACGAGATGGTGTCATCCTCCACAAGCGTGCGTTCGTCATCACCGACGACCGCGCGAATGGTGATGCTTCGCCGTCCCGGTCCGATGCTCTCACCCTCGTAGCTGCCCACGAAGCGCACATACTTCAGCAGCGGGTGCTCAAACGCTGAAACGTGCTCCACCACGCGGGCGTAACGCTCACTGCCGGGAACCACGAAGGAGAAATCAAGTTCCACCCGGGGAAACGCCGGAATGCCCGCCAGGGGTTCCACACGGGGCGCGATCTCCACGAACGCGCTCAGGTCGATCTCGGCCCAGGCGATGCCCCAGGGCACGAGATGTTCATCCATCGCCTGACGAAGTGACAGATCGACGACACTGACCCGCCCCATGTCCCGTCCGTCAACGGTAACGCCGGCCGTCTGGTGAATGTGCTCCCAGGGGCACCGGCGATCCGCCTCCACCTTCCTGAAGTGAACCTGCCGGGCAAGGCGGTCCCAGACCCAGCCCTCCAACGCGCCCTTCAGACGATCGTACAGCTCGCGCTCCACGCGACGCCCTCGCCGAGCCAGGATCAGCCCGAGATGACGGATCTCGCGATCACCCTCCGCCGAGCGCTCGAACACGCTGCCCAGCTCCATGATGGAAAGTTTGGGAAAGTGAAAGCGGTTCAGAGCCACGGCCGCCAGCAATCCGGACTGCAGCGACCAGCGAAGTTGTTCCTGTCCCTCTGCCGGCGGATTGCGCAGCGTGATGCACGATCCCGTCTCGACGCCGAGTTGTGCTATCCAGGGAGCATTAAACCACAGATAGCTCTGAATCTCGTGGAAATCGTATGCCGTGGCGAAATACGCCAGGGTACGCTGCTCGAGCTCGTGCAGTGCGTTTGGCGCAAACCGGCGAATGCTGACCACAGGCATCTGCGGCTGAATTTCGTTATATCCCGCGCGACGGGCGAGCTCTTCGATCACGT
Organism: Phycisphaerae bacterium; assembly: GCA_024102815.1. NCBI lineage: Bacteria > Pseudomonadati > Planctomycetota > Phycisphaerae > Phycisphaerae bacterium. Next base: position 246,705 of record JAGFJJ010000076.1, on the reverse strand, counting down.
CGGCTTCGATGGACACGTCGCCGGTTGCGCGGAACGTCGGCACGTCCACCGACCAGCGATCGCCCGCGGAGCGGACGCGAAAGGCCAACGGCTCGAGCAAACGACGCGCTTCGTCCACACCGACGCCCCGGCCCAAAGCGCGATCGACATGATCGGGCCGGACCGCCACGCGAAGCGGATCGCGCGGTTCCGGATAGTCATCCGACAGACGGCTTTCGATACCCAACCGGGAGTAAATCTGCGAAGCCAGGAACAGGAACCGGCGGATGCCCAGAACCGTATTCTCAGGATCGAGCGACTTTTCAAAACGGGCGCTCGCGTCCGTGCGCATTCCCAGCCGTTGCGCCGTCCGACGAATCGTCGCGGCGTCAAAGTTGGCTGATTCCAGCAGGAGGCGGGACGTTCGCTCGGATACCTCTGTTTCCAGTCCCCCCATCACCCCCGCCAGCGCAATCGACTCCCCCTTGCGCTTGATCATCAGCGTCTGTGAATCGAGCGTACGCTCCACGCCGTCCAGCGTCGTGAATGATTCGCCGTCCGCCGCCCAATCCACCTCGATGCGGTCCACGAGCTCGGCATCAAAGGCATGCATGGGCTGGCCGAGATCGGCCATGACGTAGTTCGTCAGATCGACCAGACCCGAGATCGGTCTCATCCCCACGTGCCCCAGGCGAAGCTGCATCCAGAGCGGCGCCGGTTGCGTGGGAACGCCGGACAGCACGATCGCGCTGTAACGCGGGCACGCCGCGGCATCGGCAATTGAAATGGCAACCGTGGGCAGGCCGCGGTCGTTGAGATCGTCGCTCGATACCACCGGATAGGGCTTCAAGGGCAGCCCCAGGAGCGCGGCGATCTCTCGAGCCACACCGTAGTGTCCCCACAGATCGGGACGATTGGTGATTGCCTTGTTGTCGATTTCCACGATCCAGTCATCGAAGGGCACCGTGGAAAGCGCCTGTCCGGGCCGCACGGAATCGTCCAGAAACACCGCCTCCTGCGCGGCCATGGCAATGCCCACGGATTCTCCGGGCAGGACCATGCCCGTGCTGGTTCGCCCCGCGACGTTTGCGGAGTTAATCGTTCCCAGACCCGCCACGGAGGCCCCCGGGGGCGCGTAAACGACGTTCGAGTGCACGTGTATCGCGGGAGCGGCCGACACCGTCTCCACCCGACGTCCGCCGCCGACATCCAATGTCACGAGCCGGAGGTTGCGCGTGCCAGGAAGATGCTCGGCTTTGAGCACGCAGGCGGCGATCAATCCTTGAGCACGTACCGAAATTGGACGGACGTCGTCGACCTCCGCGACCGAGACGGTAAAGCGCTCGCCGAGCTCCCGGGGATCGAGGTCGGGGGGCAGATCAACGTAGTCGCGGAGCCAATTGAGCGACAATTGCATGGCGTGATCCGTAGATTCAAATCGCGGAGATTTCGCGCCCCCCGTTGCGCGCCAGCAACGGCCCGCCCAGGCGCTCGGGCGAAATCAGTGCCCGAAGATCGCCCGAGTTGAGTACGCGAATGTCGCGTATGCCGAACTTCATCATCGCCAGCCGGGTCAGGCCGAGTCCGAATGCAAACCCGGAGTACTCCCCGGGGTCGATGCCCCCTGCGGTCAGCACGTTGGGATGAACCATGCCCGCAGGAAGGATCTCAATCCACCCCGAACGCTTGCAGGTCGGACAACCCTCGCCCCGGCAAATCTGGCAGTTCATGTCGATTTCAATCCCGGGCTCCACGAACGGGAAAAACCCGGGACGGACCCGCAATTGCACCTCGCGATGCATCACCTCGCTGAGCAGCGTACGCGCCATGGCGATCAGGTTGCCGATCGAGATGTCGCGGTCGATGAGCAGGCCCTCGACCTGGTGAAACGAATTCTCGTGCGAGGCGTCCAGCGTCTCGTAGCGAAAGCACCGCCCCGGAGCGATGATCCGAAGCGGCGCGCCGAACTTCTTCATCGCCCGGTGCTGCACCGGCGACGTATGCGTCCGCAGGACCATGTCATTGTCCAGCCAGAAGGTATCCTGCATGTCCCGCGCGGGATGCGAGGCGGGAATGTTGAGGGCCTCGAAGTTGTTGAACTCCGACTCCATCTCCGGACCGGCCTCGACCGTGAAGCCCAGCCGCTCGAATATCCGCTCGATTTCCCACTGCACGACGGTAACCGGATGAACGCTGCCCATCGGCTCGCGCTCACCGGGCAAGGTCGGATCGAACGACTCTGCCGCCCGAGCCTCAGCCGCTGCGGCTGCCGCATGGAGCTCCTCGAGCCGTGCGTCGATCAGCCCCTTGATCCGCTCCTTTGCCTCGTTGACCGTCTTGCCGACCTGCCCGCGCTCGGCGGAAGGATAGTCCTTGATGGCGCCGATCAGGGATCCCAGTGAACCGCTCTTGCCCAGAACGCGCGATTCCAGCCCGCGCAGGGCATCGGCGTGTTGCAGGCCCGGAATCGCCCCCCGGACCTCCTGCTCGATCGCCGCAATGCTGTTTCTCAATTCGTCCAAGGTCACGTGGAATCTACCGGGAACCCGCGCCGCGCCGGGGCCCTCCGCCATCGAACATACACCAGCCCAGGTGACGCAAACCGCGTCAGGCCAAGTACTTCAGCCGCCGCCGGGCGGGTCAGCTTAGAGGCGGGTGACGACCCACGCAAGCGGACCGCACGCCTGCGTTGATCGGCGACGCCCTACGCAACGGCGCGATAGATTCTCAGAAGATCCCTCGGCGCCGCCGGCCGAGGATTGAACCCCGCCGTCCACTGTTTGGCCGCGAGTTCCGCGAGACGCGGCAGGGATTCCTCTGGAATGCCGTACTCCCGAAGCCGGCGCGGAATGGATGCCGTATCAAGCAAGGCTTCAAGCCGCAGAGCGAGGCGCTCGGGATCGTCGCAGAGATCGGCGTAGGGATTCGCGCCCCGTTCGGCGTTGAACCGCACCACCGCCGGCAGCATTAGACCGACAGCCCGGCCGTGAGTCATGCCAAACTCCGAAGTTAGCGGATTCGCGCACGCATGGCCCGCTCCGAGCATGGCGTTCTCGATCGCTGCACCAGCCAGATGCGCTCCGAGGAGCATGGCCGCCCGTGCGTCGTCGTCGGCGGGATTGGTCATCGCCCGCTCGAAGGCCCCGTCCAGCAGACGCCAGGCTTCCCGGGAAAAAGCCCGCGAGACGTCATTCCGAGCCGTCGATCCGGACGACTCCAACGCGTGCGTTACGGCGTCGATTCCCGCGGCAGCGGCGACAGCAGGCGGCTGGCTCCGCGTGAGCTCCGGGTCGAGAATCGCCACGCGGGGCCGCAGGCCGCCCTTTCGCGGATGTCGGCGATCGCCGCAAGCCATTTTCTGGTGAGTCGTTGCATCGCTGATCAGGGCAAATGATTGCGCCTCGCTTCCTGTACCGGCCGTGGTCGGGATTGCGATCATCGGCCGCATCGGACGAACCGCCTTGTCGACGCCCCAATATTCCGCAACCTGGCCACCATTGGAGAGCAGCAGATTGATGCCCTTGGCGCAATCCATCGCGCTTCCCCCGCCGAGGGCGACGAGGAAATCGACATCGGCGTCGCGGGCGGCGCCCAGGCCATTCTCAACGTGAGCAGTCGTAGGGTTTTCGGACACGCGATCGAATACGGACGTCACCAGGCCCGCTTCGCACAGCGACGCTTCGGCGCGACCCACGTGGCCCGCTTCCCGAATGCCCGGATCCGTCACCAGCAGCACGCGCTGCGCGCCCTCCTCGCGAGCCAGCGCGCCGAGCTTTGTCAGGCCACAGGCGCCGAAAACGACGTGGACGGGGCTGTGCTCGAGGACAGCCGGCAGCGATGGACCCTTGTCCGTCATGCTGCGGGCTCTGTCTGAAATGCACGCTGGCGATAAAGCAACTCGAACAGGTTACCCTCGTGCGGCTGGTCCCACGCGATGCGCATGGTGGGGATGGGCCCCAGGTTGAGGCGATCGACGTTAGGGGAGTTCATCAGCGCCGTCTGAAGCGCCCGATCACCAGTGATCGCGCTGACCACCAGGGAAGGACCGATGGCCTCGGGCATTTTCGCCGTGGGGCACTCGACAATGGACGCAAACGGAAACAGGAACTCGCGATTGACCAGCGGATGCTCGCGATCGTCGCAGCGTACCACGGTGGGAAGCAACCAGGCCAGTCGCCCACGGCGCACGAGCCGATCCGTCCCTCGTCTGGATCGTGTCACATCAATGGCACCTTCAACGTGCAAACCGGCGTCGATCGACACCGAAATCGCCTCGGCCACCCTGGGGTTGGCAAACGCCGCCACCGATGCCTGTGGATCTTCCGCCGGAAGGGCCTCGATCTTGGCGAACCGCTCCGCCAGCGCCTCGGCGATTTCCCACCCATGGCGCGGAGTCCACACGCCGGAAGCGTTGATGCAGGATCGCCCGCCGTTGGCGGCAATCGACGCCTCGATCACATCCAGATACTTCTCCCAGTCTTCGGCCGTATCGTCGCCAAGAACAATCTTGCTGAAGCCCGGGCCGTGTACCTCGATCCGCGGATCGTTTACCCACGGACGAGTCGTGTTCGTATCACCGAAGACCATGCCGCGATCGACATTGCGCAAGAGCTCGCCGGAGCCGGCATGATCCGTGGGATAGAACCCGAACGCCTCGCGTGGAACACCGGCGGCGGAAAGTGCCTCGATCACCCGCAGCGGCGTCCACGGCTCCTCCCGGCCGGGTTTGAGTGCGACCGGCGCCTTCAGGGCGATCGCCGGGATCCATAGCGAGTGCACACCGGGCGAGTTGCTCGGCAGCACGACGCCGAAGCGCCGCCCGGCGCGGAAGTAGCTCAGCATTGAACCGGCGTTCTCGCCATAGCCGCGATCGAGGATGGAAAGATCGAACCCGCGCGTCAGTCCGCGAACGACCAGGTCGATCTCCGCGAGCACACGACGAACCTTCTCGGCATTGTTGCGGCAATAGGAGACGGGCATGCCCGTCGTGGCGGAGAGCAGGCGAATGTAATCATCGAAGGACTGCTGACTGTCCCCGCATGGCAAGTTTGCATTCGCAAACAATTCGGCGGCGCGCTGACAGAGGGCGAAGAGCTCGACGACGGAGAACCGCTCCAGAACGTCATCGGCCGTGCGGTGCAGGTCGCGGACAATAAGCCCGCTGTTCGCCTGGCTGACCAGTGCCACGACCTCGCCCGTGGCGTGATGAACGATCTCGGCCTTGTCGATGCTCTCGTAAGACTGGCCGAAGCGAAGGATGGGAAGGTGAAGCATCGATCGTGTCCCCTCGAATCGTTGCAGCCGGCAGAACGATCAGCGTTTCGGTGGAAGACAACAGACTCGCGATCCAACGATCAAGAAGCGGGCCTAATACACCCCCTCCACAATCGGTACGGCGAAGCCGGAGAACGGCCGGACGTCTCCTGCCCCATCCCACGGGTACGCTTCGCATGGAGGATGACGGATCGCTTCATCGCGCTCCAGAAAACGCGGCATGAAAAACTCCCGCGTGAGCGTGGTCAGTCGCACCCGGCCCAGCTCGCCGTACTCCACCACGCGCGCGGGCTCATCCGGGTCCACCACCTCGATACTTGCCCGGGGACTGGGGGGATAGTAGATCACGCTGTAATTGTCGCTCGGATCGAAGGGCTTGTGGCAGGCCAGACCCATCAACGTATTCCCGTACGTCGGCACGAAATCGATCTTGCCCTCGAGCAATTCCTCACGTGCGAAGCGGTGGAACTGGGCCGTCAGTTGCGTTCCGCCGCAGAACACACCCTTGATACCCGCCTTGACCAGCGAGACACGCTCGCAAATCGCTTCCAGGAGCTTGGGCGTGGTGAACAGGCAGCGGATGTTCTCGTGCGCCCGCAGAATGGTCAGCCCCTGGTTGACCACGTGATCCTTGTACTCGTGCATCAACTCCATCCGACCCGTCTTGATGAGCCTGGTCACCCAGCGCGGGTCCAGATCCACGCAGAAGCAGATGCCGCCTCGATGCTGGCAGAGGTGCTCCACGGCCAGGCGCAGACGTCGCGGTCCCGAAGGCCCGAGCATGAGCCAGTCAGCGCCCTTGGGAAACGCCTCGTCGGAGAGCGTTTCACTGAACAATTCGTAATCGATGCGGAAGTCTTCGCAGTTGATCCGCGACTTGGGAATGCCCGTGCTGCCGCCGGTCTCGAAGACGAACACGGGCTTGTCCGCCAGTCCCTTGGGCACCCATTGCCGCACGGGGCCGCCGCGCAGCCACTCGTCCTCGAAGAACTTGAAGCGATCAAGGTCCTCGTAGGACTGAATCGTCTCTCTCGGATCCCAGTCCAGCCGCGAAGCGACATCGAGCCAGAAGGGACATCCGGTGGCAGGATCGAAATGCCAGGCGACGGTCTCCCGCACGTGGGCGTCCAGACGCTGCTTGGCCCGGCGGACGCGATCAGCCAGTGGTGAACGGCTCTCCCCGTCTGTCGATGGCGCTGAGACTGACATGATGCTTCTCACAGCGCCGATCGGCGCTTTGCCGGACGACTCGTCGCGCAGATGCGCCGCCAAGCCTATTTTCCCTGTTCGATTGCGAAGAGCATCCGCCGATTCGTCACATAGAGAACACCGTGAGATGCAACCGGCGTCGTGTACACGGCATTGCCCATATCGTTGACCGCCAGCTTCTGCATCTTCTTGTCGTGCTTGAGCACGACCACTTCTCCGTCCTCGTCACCCAGGAAGACCTTGTCATCGACAACGTAGGGCGAGCCCCACACGGCCGAGAGCATGTCGTACTTCCAGTTCTGCTTGCCGGTCGCCAGATCCAGGCAATACAGGAATCCGCTGAGATCGGAAATGTACACCAGCCCGTCGGCGATCGCGGCCGTGGAGATCGTGCGGTTGAAATTCTCTCCTCCCACGTGCCAGATCTTCCCGCTCCCGGTGACGTCTCCAGTCTTGGTGGCGTCGATGGCATAGAAATGCCCGGGGCCTTCGCCATGCTCGGGGTCCTGTCCGACCGCCAGGAATACTTTGTTATCATAGATGACGGGCGTGGAAATGATGTTGTTTTTGGTACCCCGACCACCCAATTTCCATTCACTGCCCGGAGGGTTGAGGTTGAACTTCCAGATCAGCTCGCCTTTCCTGGGTTCCACGCCGTAGACCCACCCGTCGCCACCGCCAAAGATCACCTGCGGCTTGCCGTTCACTTCTCCGTAGGCGGGCGACGACCATTGCCCGTGCAGCGTATTCCGTCCGGGATCGTTCCGCGTCCAGACCAGTTCGCCGGTGTTCTTGTTCAGAGCGATAAACGCCGGCGCCATCGGCGATGGCAGATCGAGGTGCCCTTCGTCCACACCGTTGGAAGTAATCACGAAGAGCAGATCACCGCCGCCGACGGGCGAGGAGGTCGCCAGGTTGTGCGGAAACACACCCAACTCTTCGATCATGTCGAACTTCCAGATGAAGTCCCCGTCGAGCTCTTCGGTGTATTTCTCGTCCTTGAACGGGCCGTCGTTCTCCCCGTCGTGGAATCCTTCCATGTCCGCACAGACGACTTCCGCACGGTTGCTGACGTAATAGGCCCGGTTATTGTCCACGTACGCGGTCGAGCAGATGCCCTGTTCGGGCCAGTCGTTCACGCGCCCCGTAGGGAGTTTGTCGTGCGTTGCCTGCCAGACCAGTTTTCCCGTATCGCGATCCAGGCACAGCACGACGCCCTTGTCGCCCTTGATGTTGGGACGTAGCTCACCGCCGTTGTTCGTGCCGACAAGAATTCGGTTGCCCACGATCACCGGGTTGCCGTAAGTCTGCGAGCCAAGCGGGGCACGCCATTTGATGTTCTTGCCGGTTTCGACGTCCCATTCGGCCGGGATGCCTTTCTCCCCCGAAACCATGTTGCGGTCCGGAGTGCCGCCCCACATCGGCCAGTCGCCCTTCTTTGTGCCGTAGTCGGGCGTCGCGCCGGCGGCAACCGGCGCTCCAGCGCCGGCGACCATGATCAGAGCCGAAAAGACCGTCATCAGGTTCTTCTTCATTTTTTCATTCCATTGGGAATAACTTGAATGTTGTCGAAGTACACTTCCGTGCCGTCGCTCTTGGGCGTCGTCCCGTTCGAATAGGCAGACAGGCCCACGCTGCCCTCGCGGTTCGGCGTCGAGTCTTCCAGCTCCATGGTCCATGCCTCGGGCTCGGCACTGTCCCGCGGCCAGACTTTGCCGCGGAGGATCGCCTTGTCTCCCTTCAGTGCAACCTGGAACTTCATGCGATACCACTTCTCCGCTTCCCACCGGAAGGGCACATCCTTGCGGATGCGCGGAACCGCCGACCAGGATTCAATGCGTAAGGCCTGATCGCCCCCCAGCAGGGACATCGTGTACCGGGAGTTGATAATGCCCATGTCAGGAAGGAACTTCATGACCTTGTTTTCCTTCTCCGTCCCCAGGACATCGGCGATGACCGTATACCCGCCTTCGATGGGCAGCGTGAAATACGTCTGCAGCCGCATGAACGGCGGGCTGGGTCTCTCCTTCGAGGCCAGCTTGCGCAGCACTTTCGAACCATCACGCTCCACGACTTCGACGCGTCGCGATGCCGCGATCCACCCGGGAGGCGCCGAGCCCACTTTCATGGATTCGAAATCGATGGTGAACGGCGGATCGGGAATAACCCGAACGCGTGCCTTTGCTTCCAGTTTGGTCGCCGTTCGCGCGACGACATATCCTGCGGAAAAGCCCGCGTCCGGTTTGATCTTGAGGGTCCCATCCCTGGAAATCGTCCCCTCCACGCCTTCAAGATCCCACGTGACCTTCGGCCGCGTCAGGTGGATCGTATCTCCGGAATATTGCCAGGCGGCATATTCCTCCTGGCTCCCGGGCTTGAGCGTCACATCGGTCGGCCACACGACCGGGTCGGACACGGTTCGCCGCTGGGCGACGCGTTCCTGCGGCATCGGCGGAATCTGCACCTCCGGCATACGCAGGTCGGGTTTGCCCAGGCAATAAGTGTTGTAGCGGGTCATGAAGTACACGCGTCCGCCGGCCACCGCGGGCGAACCGAAAATCTCGTCGATCGCCCCGCCGGGCCCGGAGAACTCCTCGCGATCCAGGGAAACGCACGTTTCGCCCTGGTCCTTGAGAATGTGGAACACGCCGTTCTGTTCACCGACGTAAATCACGCCATCTGCGGTGACGACGGGCGATCCCTTCCCCACGCGCCCCAGGCTGAATTCCCAGTGCTTCTTTCCGGTCTGACCATCCAGGCAATGAAGATTGGCCTGATTGTCCACAACGTAGAGTCGACCGTTGGCGTAGGCCGGCGACGCGTAGCCTGCCTCGATACCGTCCTGCCGCCATATCTCTCCGCTCGTGGTGATGTCACCGCGCAGCACGCCATTAATGCACACCACCCGACCCATGACGGAGTTGTCGATGTTCTCCTCGCTGTGGGAAACATAGACGTAATTCCCTTCGACGACGGCACTGGCGTTGAGACCCCGCTTGCTCAGGTTGAACCACCACAGTGGTTCGCTGGTTCTCGCTTTCAGCCCGTACACGCGACCGTCGGCACCGGGCGCCACCAACGTGCGCAAACCTTGAATCACCGACACAACCGGCGTCGCATAGGTGGTGTCCAACGGCTGTTCGCCATGCGAGGACACCCATCGGAGCTCGCCGGTGCGACGGTGGAACGCAAAGTAGCGATGCAGCGGCTTGGCCTGGTCGCCCCAGCCGGAGCTGAGAAAACTCACGATCACCAGGTCCTGATCGAGGACCGGGTTCATCAGGCGGCCGCCGTAGCCGCTGACCCGCCCGTATTCCTCCGTCAGCGAATGCTTCCACTTGACCTCGCCCTCGGCATTCAGGCACACGAGTTCCCCGCCCGTCAGATGAGCGTAGACGTACCCGGTCGAATAATCGCCCACGAGGGACGTCCAACCCACGCGATTCTCCACGATGTCGGTGTGGAAAACGTTGAATCGTCGCTCCCAGATCAGCTCGCCGGTCGCGGCGTCCAGGCAGAAGATTCGCTCCTGGAGATTCTCTCCCTCCCCCACGGGTCCGATCAGGAAGACACGACCATGCATGACGATCGGCGTCGAACGACCTCCGTAGGGAACCTTCCATAAGAGGTTCTCGCCGTCCGTCGACCAGGAAGTGACCACGGCCGTCTCGCGCGTCGACCCATTCTGTTCGGGGCCGCGCCAGTACGGCCATTCCTGCGGCTGCCCTTGGGCGACACCACCGGCGGTCGCCACGGCCAAGCCAATCCAAAAACAAACCAAATGACGCTTCATGTTTCGTATCCTCAAAATCATCCGTCTTCCCAGGAAAATCGGTCGCATCGGAAGTATTCCGGCGCGTCAGGCGATCGGGGATTCTCTCACCAGCCTGCGGCTCTTGAGTTCGAAGCGCGGCAGCGTTCCCTTATCCACCAACTGGACCCGCGGCTGGAAATGCAACTGGTTCCGAATGCGCTCGCACAGTCGCCCGGGGATGCTCGCATCGCCCTCCCCGCCGCCGGTTTCCACCTCCAGAATCAGCTCATTCATACCGGATCGTTCCGTCACCCGCATGCGGAATTCGGCCACCTCCTCGAACTCCCGCACGATCGATTCGATCGCCGACGGAAACACGTTGTTGCCGCGAATCCAGAGCATATCATCGATGCGCCCGCGGATGCCACCGTCCACGCGGGCGAAGGATCGCCCGCATGCGCAGCGACCCCGGCGAAGCGATGCCTGGTCCCCCGTACGGTAACGGATCAGCGGACTCCCCGGGCGCCCCAGGTTCGTCAAAACCAACTCGCCGGACTCCCCTTCGGGAAGCACGTGCCCGCTCGAGGGATCGATCACCTCGGGGATGAAATCCGTTTCCATGACGTGCACGGTGCCCGGCGCTTCCGAACATTCGAAGCCCCAGGGCCCGACTTCCGTCATACCCACGTGATCAAATACACGGGCGCCCCAGGAACGCTCCAGCTTGGCTCGGACGGTCGGAATGCTGCCGCCCGGTTCGCCCGCGACAATCAGCGCCCGCACCGCCGACCCGGCCAGGTCCAGCCCGTGTTCCTCCGCGACCGCCGCCATCCTCAGCCCGTAGGTCGGCGTACAGCACACCACGCTGACGCCGTGCTTGAGCATATGCTCCAGCCGGGCAAGCGTGGTCATCCCCCCGCAAGGTAAGGACCTGTGCCCCAAGGCCACGGCCGACTCGAACGCGCCCCAGAATCCGATGAACGGACCGAAGGAAAACGGGAAGAGAAAACTGTCCCCCGCCCGCACGTCGGCCGCGCGGTAAATGATGCCCCAGCACCGCCGCCACCAACTCCACGATTCCGCATCGTCCAGCCAGATCAACGGCCTCCCGCCGCTTCCCGACGTCTGGTGCAGTCGAACAAACTGCACCACTTCATGGCTCAAGTTCGAGCCGTACGGCGGGTGCTCGAGCTGGTCACGCTCGATTTCGGCTCGCGTCGTCAACGGCAGCCGATCGAGCGGGTCACTCGCAGGATCAAACGAGACACCCCTGAGGCGCTCGCGATGGAACAAATTGTCCCGTCGAACGCGATCCAGCAGTTCACCCAGCCGCCGGCGCTGGAGCGACGCCAGCGCATTGCCGTCGAGCGTCTCCTCGGCGGGAACGAAATAGGCCATAGGACTTCTTATACCCTAAACACACGCCTCGCCCCATGTTTCAGGCGCGTAAGTAATGGCGCGGGGCCATCCCCGCGCAAGAACCCGCCCCGGCAGCCGCTGGGACGGCCGGGGCGGAAGAGTTCCTGCAGGAAAGGACGGGGCCCTCCGACCCGGTTACCCCTGGCAGGGCGACGCGCCAATCGAAACACCGTTCCACGGATCGAACGCGCCCGCTCCATTGAGAAGGTCGATCAACATCGTAATATCCGCCGGCCCGGCCGATCCGCTGCGGTCAATGTCGGTGGCGAAAAGCGGACGCTCCCCGCCGCCGACGCCGCTCAGGGCTTCGATCAGCGTGGCCACGTCCGAGGCATTGGCGGTCCCCGTCCCGTCCACATCGCCGGGGAGGAACCCCAGGCACGCGGTCGTGCCGCTCGGAACGTGCGTCAAGACCGTCCACGCGCCCGGAGCAACGGGACCGTTCAGGTCCAGTTCAAATGTCTTCGCATCCACGCCCGACGCATCGACTACCTGCACGTCCGCAGGAAGTTCATCCACCTCCGCGAGGAAGTCCGATGCGGCAACACCGACGGGCGGCGCGTTGAACGTCACCCGGTTACCGTCCCAGCCGTACTCGACGGCGGCGTCGTTTGGCTCGAAGGGAATACCGGCGTCAATTGCGTCGAAAGCCGGCTCGGCCGTGGCAACGAACGCCGTCGCATTGGTTGAATCAAACGTGCTGTCCACCGAGCAGGTGTATTCAAATGGAAACAGGCCGTTGAGCAGTTCGCCCTGGCCGTCCCAAGCCATCGCCGTCGTGCCCGCGGAAACGGACGAGAAACCCACCGTGCCCGAGGAACTGCCCGGAAGATAAAACGGGGACGTAATCCCGAATGCACTGAGGTCGCCGTCAAATTCGATCTGATAGACATCCTGCGTGGTGAACACACCGGTCCGCCGCGAGTACGTGCCCGACTCCGAGCTCAGGATCGTGATGGTCATGTTGCCGGTGCTCACCGATCCGCCCTGGCCGTCGGGAAGCAGAAGCGGGTCAACCTCCTGATAGTAATTCAGCAACTGGGCCGAACCGGTCGCCGGATCGATTTGCAGATCGAACGTCGTATAGGCGATCTCGGCGCTCGAAAGCGGGAAACCCGGTCCGAAATCGAGCGTGAACGAACTGACCTTGGCCGTATCCTGCTGGCTCTCCAGGACCATCGGCACGGCACCCGCCGGGACCACGGCCCCGAGGACCGCCACCAACGCCACTCCTGCGAACACCCCCCGTACCGCCCGAATGCTTCGTGGTTGCTTGATCACCGGAACTTCCTTTCAGAAAGGGTCTCGACTTCCCGAACATGTGGTTGTGCGGCGCCGCAAAGCGCCGCGCGGCGCGGGCCGTTGCGCGCCGGGCCCGAATTTCGGGCTAAGACTAGCAATTCAGAGCGGGAAGGCAACGCCTGACCAACGATCTGCCACCGATTTCGACAAGAGTACGCGCGAAGCAGGAAGCGGAGTTTTGTCCCGGTGCTGTAACAATCACGGGCAACGCACGATATCGCGGGCACAGCCGACGGCTGACCCGGCGGCTTGTTTCCACAGATTGATCCGGACTTGCAAGACAAAGCAGCACCATCGAGTATGATTTGTGCCGGACATGACGGGGCCCGATCCATCGCGGGCCCGGATTCATTGAGGACGCGGCTCATGGATTGCCGCAATGGAAAACGATAAGTAGGGTCCGACACGTTGGGGAAGTCCGATCCGATCATTCCAGCGAAGCCATCGGCTCAAACTCTGAACGACGGGGCAGCCTACGGATGAAAATCGCCTACCTTGTGGCCGGCGCCGGCGACATGTACTGCGGCAGCTGCATGCGCGACAACCGTCTCGCCGCCCGGCTCATGGCCCAGGGGCGCGACATCGTCCTGCTGCCCCTGTACACGCCCATCCGTACGGATGAGACGGACGTCAGCCGGCACGACGTCCACTTCGGCGGCATCAACGTGTACCTCCAGGAGCGCTGGAGCCTGTTCCGCCACACGCCGCGGTTCATCGACCGCATCCTGGACTGGACCGTGCTGCTTCGCCGTGTCGGGCGCCTGGCGGCTTCCACCAGCGCGAAGCAACTCGGAACGCTCACGGTATCCGTGCTGGATGGACCGCGCGGCCACTTGCGCAAGGAGCTTGACCGCCTGCTGCGCGATCTTGGCACCTTGGCGCCGTCAATCGTCCACCTGCCGAACCTGATGTTCTTGGGCATCGCCGCACCCATTCGAGAAGCGCTCGGCGTCCCCGTGGTCTGTTCTTTGGCGGGCGAGGACATCTTCCTGGACGCACTCGTCGAGCCGTACCGCATGCGCGCCCTGGAGCGCATTCGGCGTTGCGCAAGGGACGTGGACGCGTACCTCGCCCCCACGGAATACTACGGCGCCTATGCCGCACGACACTTTCATCTGCCGGACGAGCGTGTCACGTTCGCCTGCATGGGGATCAGTCCCTACGAATTCGAGGTGCCCGCGCATCCCCCCCAGGAACCGTTCACCATCGGCTACCTGGCGCGCATCTGCCCGCAGAAGGGCTTGCACCGGCTTGCCGAGGCTTTCATCCGGCTCCGCCAGAGCGGCCGCCTCTGCCGCTTGCGGATTGCCGGTTACCTCGGGGCGGCCGATCGCAAGTACTTCGACGGTCTTCTGGCCCAAGTTCGCAAAGCGGGATTCGGCGCGGACGTGGACGTCGTCGGCGAAGTCGATCGCCACCAGAAGATCGAATTTCTCAAGAGCCTGCACGCGTTTTCCGTACCCGCGACCTACGCCGAGGCGAAGGGCTTCTATGTGCTCGAGGCGATGGCCGCTGGCATCCCGGTCGTGCAGCCCGAGCATGGCTCATTCCCCGAACTCATCGAAGCCACCGGTGGCGGATTGCTCTATGACCCCGAAGATGACGCCGGTCTGCACGACGGTCTCACCCGCCTGATGGATGATCCGATGCTCCGGCTGCGACTGGGCGAGGAAGGGCGCACTTCGGTTCTCAACTCCTTCACCGACGATGTCATGGCCGAACAGACGTGGGCGGTCTACGAAGAGATTCTCCAGGAGGCTACCGTTGCCGCATGAGCGCGCGGAGCCGGGACCGCTTCCTTATCGGGCAGGGTTTCACTTCTTGGGGGATACCCCCCTTTGCCTCGGGAGATTTCAACCCCACCGGTCTCTTTAGTCGATTCAATGGTAGGAATGGCATTCTGTGTCGGGCGCAATGGGCCGTCGGGGAGCCGATTTCGCCAGGGGCGGGGATTTTCCGCGCATCGCCTGGGGGCTCAACCGTGACCAATGACAGCTCGTTGTGGAATCCGAATGAAGGCACCGCGGCCCTCTTCCCGGAGTTTCCCAAGTCTGCCCGCGTCGCCTCTCAACTGGCCAACCTCGATGCTTTTCTCGGACAGGTCGCGCTGGGATTCCATTGGGATCTGCTGGACCGGATCAATAGCGGCATCTATTTCGTCGACGGCGATCGTCGAATCCGATACTGGTCGCGCGGCGCCGAACGCATCACCGGATTTTCCGCCGAGACCGTGCTCGGGCGCTGCTGCCGGGACGGGATTCTTCGTCATATCGACAATAAGGGAACCTGCCTCTGCGACGATCACTGCCCACTGGAGGCCGTGATGCGTGACGGGAATCCCCGTTCGGCCGACGTGTTTCTTCACCACCGTCAAGGGCACCGCGTCCCCGTCCATGTACACGGCGTGCCCATTCGCGACCTTCAAGGGCGGATTATCGGCGCTTTGGAGACCTTCTCCGACACCACCGCCCGCTCGGCCGACCTGGAACGGATACAGGCCCTGGAAGTAGCGGCATTGATCGACCCCATCACGGGACTGGCAAATCGCCGGTTCTTTGAAACAGAACTCAGCACGCGGCTGACGCGATTGCGGGACGGCGGCCCCGGGTTCGCGCTGCTGATCATGGACATCGATCACTTCAAAGAAATTAACGACGGACTGGGCCATCCCGTAGGTGACGAGGTATTGAGCCTCGTCGGTAGGACGTTATCCCACGCCTGCCGCTCCCACGACTTCGCCGCACGCTTTGGCGGAGATGAGTTCGCCGCCCTCTGCACCGCAGCGCAAGAGTCCGACGTGCAGGAGCGCGGAGAGTTCTTTCGCCAACTCGTCGGCCACTCTCAAATTGTCTGCAATGGAAAGACCGTCAGCGCCACCCTGTCCGTTGGCGGCACGCTGGCCCGCGTGGACGATGATTCCGCCACGCTCCTCGCCCGCGCCGATCAGTTCCTTTACCTCAGCAAGCGCGGCGGGCGCAACCGAACCAGTTGTCAGTCGGATGACCTGTCGGAAGTTTCACGCGAATCAAAATAGCGTTGGACACGGCGGCGGGTTCTGTCCTGTAACGACGTGCCCAGCGCACATCAACCGCGGCCATGTTTGACCGCCGCCCGGAATTGGAATCAGTTCGCTTGGACGAGCGGAAGGACCGGCAGCGGACGGGGTGAATCGGACGCCAGCCGGGCGGTCCATTCGAACGAAGGCGGCGTCCGCACCGTCAGGTCAACCGAAGAAGCTTTCTGCGCATCTCGCGCGACGATGTCCATGCCGACGACCGCTCGCGTGATCGGTGAGACAATGAGTTGATCACCCGGCTTCAGTTCGCAAGGCTCGTCCGATTCGCGCCCGCGGTAATCCACGAGCACGGCCGAGCCCACCGAACGCAGCACGGGCACTTCGCGCCGACCCAGATGCCCTCGACGCCCCGTCGGATCGGACGGATCGGGCTCAAAAACATAGACCCAACCGTTCTCGTACAGCGCGTGGCGAGGAACCACGAGGGCATCTTCCAGCGGTTCGACGGGCAGGTCGGCCCGGCAGTGCATCCCGATCGACAGTTCCGGCGCCGCCGACGGGTCGGTTCCAGGCGGCGTAAAGGTCACCTCGAAATCCCTGATCTCCACCACGAGGCGCGCCGTTCGCGTGGTTTCGTCGACACGCTCGAATCGGCTGACGTGACCGACCCAGCCAAACGGCCGGCCGGGCAGCGACGAACTCACGCGCACCTCCGGGCCGGGAAGTACATCCCCATCGTTCTGCGAAAGCGCCGCGGGGCGGATCTGCGGCGCCAGCCAGCGCAGATCCCGGGGGTCGATGCCCACGGACAACTCGAAGGCTTCCATATCCGTCAGCGTGGCGATGGACAGATGCGCCGTAACCACCTGCGACCTGTAGGCGTTGGAACCCTCCACGCGCGCCCGGAAAGGACACTTTATTTTCGTGTTGTCCAGTTGGTACTGAGCCTGCGTCAGATTCGCCTGGGCCGCTTCCAGCTTGGCTTGAAGCTCCGACTCCACGTACGGGCCCAACGCCCGGCGGTTCTCCAGATCGGCCACCGCGTCCTTCTGCATCAGGTACTTCTGGTAGACGAGGTCAACCTGCGCCTGGGTGCCGGCACCATCCTCGAACAGGTTCTTGTCGGTCTGGTAGGTTCGCTCTTCGATGGCCAGAAGTTCATGGGCGGTCGCGATCCGGTCGTCCAGATCGCGGATCTCCTGCCGGTGGCGGGCGAGCGCGGCCTCGAGCCCGGCGACCTCTGCCTCGGCCTGCTTGACCCGGGCCTGATAGATGGTGTCGTCGATTTCGAAAAGGATCTCTCCGGCCGGAATGATGTTCCCCTGAGCCAACTCCTTGTGCGTGTGCACAAGCTGCCCGCTGACTTGAGGCACAATGCTCACCTGATTCTTGGGCCGAACGGTGCCGTATCCCACGACCGGCGCGGCCTCCACCTGGGGAACAACCGGCGTAACCGCCACGGCTTCGGATCGCGTGAATCCCGTGCGGATGGGAGGCTGCGGCTTGGTGCGTACCAGCCAGTACATCCCTCCGACACCCACGACCAGCAACACCACGGCGATGGAAGCGTTAATCAGTTTTCGAGTAAGGTCCATGCTTGTACGAAATCGCGTGTTTGATTCAGCAACCGGCATGTGCGGCACGGCAGGCTAGACCGCTGCCAAAGGTGTGTCGTTCCGGTTTTCGGACCCGAAGCGACAAGCTCCGGATCAAAGCAAGGTATTTCCATTCAGTTCGCCGGCCTCACGGGTCCGGACGCTGACCGCAAACGCGCCCCTCTCCCAGTCCGCCGAGCCGGGCATTGTTGGGGCAAAGCGCGCGACTGTCAACCGAATCGGACGACAATTGCGCGCTCCGAATCGAACAGCAACATTGCCGGACGGCCGTCTGCATTGCCATTATCGAACACGCCAACGGTCCGATAGGCCTTCCTCTCTTATCGGCTTTGGCAACGCGCACCCCGCAGTCCGGAATCGCGCCATCCCCCGGGCAAACCCGCTCTTCCAGTACTGAGATTTCGCCCAAGGCAATTTGGGCGCTTTCCGATGGAGAGGTTGAGTATTTCAACATTCGAATGGAAGTTTGGGAGGAACACAAAATGAACAAGTGGACCCGAGGCGTGGCGGTTGTCCTCTTTCCCGCGGTGGTCTGCGTTGGGCTGGCATCTCTTTCGGGATGTGGTCCGTCCAACAACGGCCTGCCCTCGCAACTGACTGTAACGCTTCCGGACGGAAGCGAAGCCCCGGTGACTCTGGGCAGCGGCGTAATTTCGCTGGCGGACACCCGCTGGACGTTCTACCAAGCGGCTCCCAACGGTCAGGGCGCGGCCTTCGTGACCATCCGATTCGGCTCCGAAGGTCAGCTCGAAGCCTTCGAGGACAACACGATCGCGGCGAATATCTTCGGCGACACGATCCTGTTCGACGGCGCCCGCTATCCGACGGCAATCCCGGGCGTGAGTTATGCCGCGGCGACCTACGGGGCGGAGTCGTCCGACGCGACCGGATTCGCCTTCGAAGGCCGCCTGACGGGATTTGCAGCGGGACTGGAAGCGGCCAGCGGCACGGCGTCCGCCGTCGGCGAGTTCGACGTCGACGATCCTGACACGATTCGCGGTACGTTCAGCTACAAGACTGAAGTCACGCTCATCAGCATCCCGGAAGGGAACCAGGAAGACGAGTTCAATTTTGTCGGCCGGCGGGTTGTGGAGTAGCCACCGGCTCAGAATAGACTGACTGATGACACACTTGGGCGGCGCTTCGGCGTCGCCCTTTCTTTTGCGCGTTGTGGGGTCGAAAATATGCTCGAATGCCCGACAAGAAGAAAAACAAAGGCGAGGGCAAGAAAGTGCGCGTGCCGTTCCGGCGGAATCGCCTCAAACCGGCGCGCGAAAAAGACTGGACGCAGCGCGCCCGCGAGGCCGAAGGGCACGAGGTTGACTCCCAGGCTCGGGAGAACGTCGTTGCCAAGGGCGATCTCTCCCGCCAGCGGACCATCATCGTCCGCGACGACGAAGCCGCCCCGCGCGAAACATGGCGTCGCGGCGTGGTCCTGTCCATGCGCGGGCTGTTCGCAGCAGTGGACGAAGGCGAGCGAATCGTCTCCTGCACAGTCCGCCGCGTACTTCGAACTCGGCTCATTGACGAGCGCCACCCCGTCGCCGTCGGCGACCGCGTCTTTTTCTCCGTCGGGGAGTCCGGCGATGTCGCCGTTCAGGAGGGCGTCATCGAAGCGGTCGAGTCGCGGAAGGGCGAGCTTCGCCGACTGGCCGGTCGCCGCGTGCAGACCATCGCCGCCAACGTGGATCAGGCCGTCATCGTCAGCTCGGCCGCCCAGCCCGCGCCCAAGCCGCATTTCGTCGACCGCTACATCGTCGCCGCCCACGCCGGCGACATCACCCCCGTCGTGTGCATGAACAAGATGGACCTGGACGAGGACGAGTACGGCGCGGCCGTGCTGGCGATGTACGCCGAACTCGGCTATCGCACGATCGCCACCAGCGCCGTCACCGGAGCGGGCATCGACGAGCTTCGCGCGCTGCTCACCGACAAGGAGTCGGTCATCGCCGGACAGAGCGGCGTGGGCAAGAGCTCGCTGCTCAACGCCGTCGATCCGGAGCTTGCGCTGAAGATCGGCGCGGTGATGGAGTCCACGGAGAAGGGGCGGCACACCACGACCACGGCCGAGCTCATCCGCCTCTCCTTCGGCGGGTACGTCGTGGACACGCCGGGCATCCGCTCGCTGGATTTGTCCATCGTACCGCGCAACGAATACGAGGCGTATTTCGTGGAGTTCGCCCCGCTGGTGCCCGCGTGCCACTTCCCCGACTGCACCCACACGCACGAAGAGCGCTGCGCGATCAAAGAGGCCGTGGAACGCGGGGACATTCGCATTGAGCGCTATGAGAGCTACCTGCACCTGTTCACTGAGCCGGGGGTGATGAGGGAATGAAGAACGGGGAAATGGTGGGATACGCGGGGCGGGCTGTGCTCCCTGACGATCCGCAAGCGGGAGGCACGGCGGGCAATGTGCGCCTACCAAGTATTTGCCGTGCTCCGTAGCGAACGGGACGAGTTATTCCTCCCTTCCGGGCAGCGTGCCAGTTATTTTCGGCCGACCTTGAGTTGGTTTGCCACGCCTTCTCGCTCCTTGCTTTGAGGCGCGATGAGCCGTAAAATGTGTTTTGCGGGGGCTGTGCGGCTCAATCGCACGGTTTCCAGCGCCGTCGGCGGTTGCCGCCGCTCTCGGTGCATCTTCTCAAAAACGGGGGCCGCCTTGCCCCACGGATTCAGCCTGCCAGCCCGTCCGTGGGACTTACTCCTTGCATCCTGGTCCCCGCCGACCGACGACCCGGCCTTCGGCGGGGACTGTTGCTCTCCTCAGCAAAATACACCTCCTAGCGCGGGCCGATCCGCGACCCACGCAATGAATATATCAACCAATCTGCATGGCGTCAATGAAAATCTCCTGGCTCTTCTGTTGCCTATCGCCGACTGATGTGATAGTCTATTAGAAGAAAGCGAGGTGGCCCATGTCGGTCAATTTAGAGGGCAGCAAGGGCAAGAAGGACAAGAAACCGCGACATCGAAGCCCCAATTATCCGAGCGTTACGTTGAAGCGTGCCGTTGAACTAACGGCCGCCCTTCATAAGGAAGACAAGACGCACCATGTCCCAATTGCGACGGCTCATAGTCGAATGGGGTACAGCGCCCACAGTAGCGCGGCCATGCAGGCCGAAGCGGCGTTGAAGGCCTTTGGATTGCTTGAAGTAGACGGCAAGGGGAAAAGCCGAAAGGTGGCGGTTTCGTCCGATGGCGACCATATAGTGCGCGAGGGCCCACGGAAAGAGGGGCTTCTTAAAAACGCAGCCCTACGCCCAAAGCTGCATCGAGAGCTTTGGAACAAATATGCCTCGACGGGGTTGCCGTCGGACGAGGTAATCAAGAACTACTTGGTTTGGGAGCGTGATGGCGGCACGTTCACAGATGATGCCGCAACTGATCTTATCAAGAATTTCCGAGAGACGATTGGGTTTACAAAGCTGTCGCCAAGTG
The DNA here is from genome assembly GCA_024102815.1 of Phycisphaerae bacterium. Lineage (NCBI taxonomy): Bacteria > Pseudomonadati > Planctomycetota > Phycisphaerae > Phycisphaerae bacterium. The sequence continues at coordinate 225,698 of JAGFJJ010000076.1, read as the reverse complement.
ATAAAATTGAGGACCAAGAAGACGAAGAATTCTCCGCGGAGCAGGAGGAAAATGGGGACGAGGGCCACGAAGGATCGAGTGGCCAAAACGCCCGAAAACTTCGTCAGCGGATATCGCGAGGCGGCACCATGAGTGAGAAACAAGAGGAAGTCTTTAACGTTCCCGAAGGCGGCGAAATTGTCCTTCAGTTTCCAAGCTCGTTGACTCCTGACACATTTCAAGACTTCCAGGACTGGCTCAAGATCGCCATTCGCAAGATCGGCCGTCGAGTTAGCGATTCAGGCCAAGAGGAACAACAGTAATGACGCAAGGCGATGGACAACTTTTTCTTCTGTGCCGCCCCGAGGACGGTTATCCTAGAACCGTCCGCAGGGCCAATCCGCCATTCTGCTACGCCCGGGGCAGCTACGACAGAGTACTATTCGACGGCGGCTGTGTTGACACTAGAACGGGCGAGAAGTTTGTGATCCGCCTTGACATCGACCGCATCGACGAAATCCCGCCAGATTAGGACATTGCCCCCTCCCACTCCAATCTTGACATCCGGGGGGGGGTGTGATTGAATCGCGCCGTCGGACGATTGGGCTGTGGTGCAATCGGTAGCACGTCTGACTCTGGATCAGAAGGTTCTAGGTTCGAGTCCTAGCAGCCCAGATTCGCAAGTCGAACAGGGACCGGCGGTTACGTCTCGGCGGGGAGGCGCGGCTGCCGGTGTTTTCGTTTCAAGTCCGTGAACCGGGTCGAGCGGCCATGAGCGAACGTGCGGATAATTCGAGGCCTGCTCCCCGGCGGTTCGCGCTGGCACTGTGCGGGCTGCTCCTTGCCCTGCTGAGCCCGATGTTCTGGGCGATGACCATCAACGACAGCTTCCTTCGCTGGACGGCGCTGGGGATGTGGCTGGCGATGGGCGCGGGACTGGTCGCGGCGATCGCGGCCGGTTGGCGGGACCGCCGCCTGCGGACGCGGATCACCTCGGGACTGACGCTCGCGTGGTGCGCGTTCGCCGTGGTGGGCTTCTTCGTCTTCACGCGACTGCCGGAGCCGACACAAGCCGGAAACGTGGAGGGCGCCTGGGACGTCGTCCTCCAAGACCAGCACGGGGAAGCAACGTCGCTGCGCGAGCTGCTCCGCGACGGGCCGGTGCTGCTGACGTTCTATCGCGGCTTCTGGTGAATGAGCTGCCTGTCGGAGCTCCGCGGGCTCGGAGCGATCAACGATGATCTGAAGGAAATGGGCGTGAGGCTTTTCGGCGTGAGCGTTGACCCGCCGGAGAAGTCACGCGAGGTCGCCGACCGGCTCAAGCTGCCGTTCCCGCTTCTTTCCGATTCGCAACACGAGCTCATTGCGGCGCTGGGGCTGGTTCACAAAGGCGGCGGACCGGACGGCGGCGACATCGCCCTGCCCGCGCAGGTGCTGGTCGATCCGTCGGGTCAGATTCTCTGGGAGTACGTCGCGGGGCGAATCCAGAGCCGCCTCAGCGAAGGCCAAGTTTTGGAGCAGGTGCGGGAAGCGCTGGCCTCTACTACGCGGCGTTGATTTGGCGGTGGGCAGTGCCCTGGGGTGAATCGGGCTGGATGCAGAAGAGGTTGTCCGACTGAGACGGTACGAACATTCTTGACGTTCAGGTCCGAGCGGCCTAGCGTCACTCGACGCGGGAGAGCGGGCGTCGCGGCGGCGTGACGATCGATTCGCGCGGATGCGTGCCAGCGGATCAAGAGCATCGAGCGGCGTTCCGACTCCGCAGAGAATCTCCGGATAAACGACTTGGAGGAGTGCCCGAGTGGCCGAAGGGGACGGTCTTGAAAACCGTTAGGCGGGTAACCGTCTCGGGGGTTCGAATCCCTCCTCCTCCGTTTTTCTGACCTGCCGGTCGATTTGTCCTGCGAACGCCGAGCGGAAGCACCCTGATCATGAAATGGCGTCCGCAGGATGGGACGCCCGCGTCACTCCGCCGATTTCTTCCGCGCCCACATCTTGGCGATGTAGTCCGGAGCGTGCGGCGTTTTGCAGCCCGTCTCGCCGTGATCGACCGCCACGCGCCCGACTTTGGTCGCAGTCGCCAGCGCCGCTTCCTTCAGCCGCTCGTTGCGGCTTCCGATCGCAATCATCGCCCCGTTCATGGAATGCCGCACCCGGTTCTTCCGGCCGTGGATTTCCTTCTCGATAACGCCGAGACAGCGCAGGAAGAAGTCGTCGGGAAGTTCGGCGTCCATCATCGCCAGTTGGCCCACGACGTTCCAACCGGCCGCGCCCGTCCATTCACCCTTGGATGCACACCACTTGTCCGACAGCGTACGCGCGAACGGCGACGCGGCGGCGAGCTGGGAAAACGCATCGACGATCACGTAGCTGTCGAGGTCCTTCGCCCAGGATTCCAGTTCCTTGCGCTTCATCGCGTCGGGATCGGCGATCTTGGTGGCGAGGATGCGGGCATCGTGGTTGCCCGTGGCCCAGAGTTCCAGCGCCAGGGCGTGGTCCCGCTTGATCTTCTTCTGCAACTTGCCGATGTTGGCGTAGCTCACGCCAAACATGGGCGTGGTCACGCCGTGCCGGGCATAGACCTTGCGATTCTGGGCCGTGCCCATGCTCTCCAACTCGCGCATCGCATCCCGGCAGGTCAAGGTCGTAGTCGATGTCATGGGTATGACACTCTAAACAGGCAGTTATCCGTACAGAAGCTCACCCGGCTCGCCGGGAGCAATCACGCGCAGGCACCGGCGGCGACGAGTTCCCCGGTTCCTATTCGGCGCGTGACCGGCGGCAGCCCCCGCGCCGGATCGTACCACTCATCGAGCACCTTTTGAAACGCCTCAGCCGAGGACGCGGTAATGAACGCGTTGCGCACGTCGATCGCCAGCGGGTGCAGCTCGGCGTATTTGATCCCGAACTTGCGCATGACCTTCCACGCCACGGCCGGTCCGTTCTGAGCCACCACCTCTCCCCAGTGATACTCGATTCCTTCGCGCTGATCGGCAATCGATGGCGGCGGCGGAAGCGACTCGCCCCGCCACATCGCCCGGCACTCGCGGAAGATCCACGGGTTGCCAATGCAGCCGCGGGCGATGGTTACCCCGTTCACGCCCGTCTCGCGGATCATCCGCACGCAGGCTCCCGCATCGAACAGGTCACCGCTGCCCAGGATCACGCGATCGCCGACGTGCCGTTTGACGCGCGCCAGAAACGGCCATCGACTCGGCCCGATATAGCGCTGCTGTACCGTCCGGCCATGCACCGTTACCGCGGCAGCACCAAGCGTGAAAGCTCCGTCGAGGATTTCGAAGAAGTTGCGCTCGCTCTCGGCCGAGTCGTCCATACCCCGCCGCATCTTCACCGTTACCGGGTGCGTTTGGCCCACGGCATCAATCACCCGCCGGATGATCTCCAGTGCGGCCTTGGGCTGGGAGAGGAGGAATCCCCCGCGGCATCGTCCCAGAACTTTCTTGACGGGGCAGCCGAAGTTGATGTCGATGATGTCGTAGCCTGCGGCCGCCATCGCCGCCGCGGCGGGCGCGAAGTCGTCGGGATTCGCACCCATGAGCTGTCCGCCGACGGGGTGGTCATCGGGGGTCACGGCCAGGATATTCCGTCGCTTCTTGCCCGGCTGATTGACCAGTTTGTCGAGCACCACCTCGTTGAGGGCGTAGGGTGCGCCGTAGCGTCGGGCGAGCCGTCGCATGGGCAGATCGCTGTAACCGGACAGCGCCGCCTGGACGAAAGGAACGTCGAACTCGAATCGGCCGATGCGAAGCATGATCGTCGGTGGAATTCGGTCCGGGCGGAAACACCGGACCGGAAGTGCTCAGAACTCTTTCCTCTGCCGCGCCGCGGGGATGTCCAGTTGCTGGCGATACTTGGCCACCGTGCGGCGGGAGAGTTCAATGCCCTCACGCTTGAGCTGCGCGGCGATCTGATCGTCCGACAGCGGATTCTTGCGATCCTCGGCCTCGATGATCTCGGACACGCGGTTCTTAACGCGGTCCCAGCCCATGCTCTCCCCGTCCTCGGATTCCGTGCCGCCGGTGAAGAAATAACGCAGCGGAAAAATGCCGCGTGGTGTCTGCATGTACTTGTCCGCCACGGTCCGGCTGACCGTGGAGGGGTCGCAACCCAGTTCCGTGGCCAGGTCGCTCATGCGAAAGACCTTCAGGCCCGTCGGACCCACGTCGAAGAAGTCCCGCTGCTTCTCGACGATCGCCTTGCTCACTTCGAGCAATCTCGAGTTCCGGAAGTTCACCGCATCGATGATGGCCGAAGCCGCCTCCACCTGCCGCCGCGCGAACTCCCGCGTTTCCTTTCCGTTCTTCTTGGTCTTGGCCATTCTGAGAACGTCGTCGGAGATGCGTAGTTCCGGCAGGTTTCCGCGGGTCAGACGGACGGTAAGTCCCGCGCCCGTGTGGGCATACTCCACAATGACGTCCGGGCGAATCGGTGGGACGGAACGATCGCCCACGAGATACCCCGGATGAAGATGCAGCGAGCGGCGCATGGCCTGGACCGCCGCCTGGATCTCGCCGAAACTGAATCCGGTGGCTCGGGCAATGGCTGGCAGACGATTGTGCGAGAGGTCCTCAAGGTGCTTTTCGATGAGCGTCCGCTCCACGCGATTGTCGCCGGGCAGCGCATCCAACTGCAGAAGGAGACACTCCGTGACCTCTCGCGCGCCGACGCCGACGGGATCAAGATGCTGCACTTCGGGAAGGGCGGCGGATAAATCGTCAACGGAAACCGGCGGCCGCGCCGCGGATGCCACGCGCTCCAGCGGCTGGCGCAGGTAGCCGTCCGGATCGAGATGATCGATGATTGCGCTTCCCGCGCGCCGAATCGAATCCGGCAGATCCAGGAGCGACCATTGATTGTGAAGGCATTCCTGGAGGCTGATCTCCCGTCCCGCGGTATTGGCCAGCGCGCCCATCTTGGCGTCGCGATCATCACCGCCGGCGCGGCGACCGATCAGTGGCGCTCGTTCGGCGCCGTCGTATTCGTAGTCGGAGGCGAAACGGTCGAAGCGGCCGAATCCCTCGTCGCGCGGACGCTCCTCGCGGCGCCGATGCTCATGATGCCGTTTGCCGTTCCCTCGCTCCGGCGCTTCCGGCTCGTCGATCTCCAGCGCCGGGTTTCGCTCCAGCGCCTCGTTGACGAACGTCTCCAGATCCGCGACCGGCTTCTGGAGAATGGTCATGGATTGGATGAGCTGCGGCGTGAGCTTCTGCTCGAGCCGCATCTGCTGCGTGAGCGATTGTGACAAAAACTGCGACATGACATCGGTAGCGACCGGTAATAAGACCCAGCGAATCACGGTACGCTGGGACCTCTGGCCGCCATGTTCCCCGGATCCGCGACGCTCCGGCAAACAAGGTGGGCGCCCGATCCCGCCGGATTATATCACAGGATGACGGCAGAATACATCGCGCGATACGTGATTTCGCCTCATGGGCACCGTTATTCGTTCGAATCTTCGGGCCACTACATGCTCGACCGTCCGCGAATGGCGGATTCGATCATTCCGGGCGTGGCGTATTCAAGCTGCGAGCCCACCGCCAACCCCCGGGCCGGACGCGTGATCCGCACGTCGCTGTCCGCCAGCAGACTCTGGATGTGCAAGGCCGTGCCATCACCCTCGATGGTGGGATTCATCGCCAGGACCACCTCGCGCACGCCGCCGTTCTTCACACGGTCGACGAGCGAGCCAATCGTCAGATGATCCGGATCGATTCCCTCCAACGGAGAGATGTGTCCCATCAGCACATGGTAGACGCCCCGTATGGCGCCCGAAGATTCCAGCACGATGACGTCCTTGGGCTGCTCCACGACCCATATCTCGCCATGATCGCGGGTCGGATCGGAACAGATGCGGCAGGGATCCGATTCAGTGAGGTTGAAGCAGACCCGGCAATGAATGATGCGGTCCTTCACGTCGAGCAGGGCCTGGGCAAGCGAGGCCGCGAAGTCGCGGGGCTCGCGGAGAACGTGGAAGGCCAGCCGCTCCGCACTGCGCGGCCCGATGCCCGGAAGCTGTTGGAGCTGGTTCTTGAGGCGGGCGAGAGATTCGATCGAATCTGCGTTCATGCGATATCGGCTTAAGGCTGGCTGCCGCCCAGCAGACCGCTCAGTCCGGGGATGTTCAGCCCGCCGGACATCTGGGCCATCTCTTCCTTCAGGGCATCCTGAGCTTTGATCACCGCCAGACCCACCGCCGACTTGACCAGGTCCTCCAGCAACTCCACATCCTTGGTCGCCTCCGGATCGATTTTGACGTCGACGAGTGAACAACGCCCATCGACCACGGCCCGGACCATCCCTCCGCCCGCGATGCCCTCGTACCGGCGCGTTCCCAGTTCTTCCTGCAGACGGGCCATTCCCGCCTGGATCTCCTTCGCCGATCGTAAGATATTGGTCAGGTTCCCGATTCCGCCGAACATGGCGACTCCTTCGTTGTTGACCGACCGTCAGGCCGATTCCGTATTACCTTCCTCCAGCGCAGTCTCTTCGACCTCTTCGGCACGTGCAACCACACCGTCTCCCACCCGCGGCACGGGCCGAATGTCCATGAGCGTTCCCTGAACCGCCTCACGAACGCGCTGCACGAACGGATCGCGGGCGGCGCGCTCCCAAAGTTCAGGGGACACGCTTCGATGCCGCCGGGCTTGCGACTCCTGAGACAATAATTCCGGCGAAGGATCCGCGGCGCCTGGCACGGCGCCTCGTTGGGCCGACGCCTCGTTAAGCAGCGACGCTCGGGGTGCTAGACGGTCAGGTTCTTTTTTTTTTGCCGCGGTTGACGGACCGGAAGAGGAAGCCGCCGCCGGCCCCGACGCGGTCGCCTTCGACCCTGTCGACGCGTTCGTCTCCCCGTCGAGCGATTCGAGCAGTTCACTCAGACTGCTGAACTGATGACTCATGGCCAGCCGGACGACCGTCGCGTCCGCCAACGCCCGCGCCGCCCCGCTGTAACGGACCGCGCGGCGAAGCTCTTCCAGGAGGGCAATCATGTACACGTACGTCGGCGCGTCGAACCCGCGACTCTGCTCGACCAGCGCCGGGCGCATCGGTCCCGACACGTCGACAAGCTCTGTCTCCGGTCCGCACACGTTGAGCAGCATCAGCGTGCGCAGGTGCTCCACAAGATGATCGCAGAAGCGATCCACCGTCCGGCCCGATTGCAGGGCGCGATCCAGCGACGCCAGCGCTGCGCCTGCGTCGCGCGCCGCCACGGCATCGATCACCGCCGCGGCCAACTCGTCGTGCGGCGGCGGCATCACTTCCTCGGCAATTTCCGACGTGATCCGCCCCGCCCCGTACGAGAGGAGCTTATCGAGCAGCGAAAGCGCATCGCGCATCGAGCCGTTGGCCAGTCGCGCCACACGTCGAATCACTGCATCATCCGCTTCAATTCCCTCCTTGGTCAGAATGTCGCCCAGATGCGCGGCGATTCGATCGGCATCGATCGCCCGAAAGTCGAACCGCTGGCAGCGGCTCTGTATGGTCAGCGGAACCTTCTCGGGTTCCGTTGTGGCCAGAATGAACTTGACGTGCTCGGGAGGCTCCTCCAGCGTTTTCAGCAGCGCATTAAACGCTCCTGTACTGAGCATGTGGACTTCGTCGATGATGTAGATTTTGAAGCGCGAACGGGCGGGCCGGAATGCCGCATTGTTCCGAAGATCCCGGATATTATCCACGCCGGTGTTGCTGGCCGCGTCAATCTCGACCACGTCCACGTCTTCGCCTTCGGCGATCGCCCGACACGACTCGCACTTCAAACAGGGATGAACGGTCGGCGCTTCAGAAGCGAGGCAGTTCAGGGCTTTGGCAAGCACACGGGCGGTCGATGTTTTGCCGACGCCGCGCGTTCCCGTAAAGAGGTAGCCGTGATGGATCCGTCCGGACGCCACCGCATTTGTCAGGGTGGTGGCGATGCCCTCCTGACCGACGATGTCGTCAAACCCGGTACTGCGATAAGTTCTCGCCAGAACGCGATAGGCCATCCTTCACCTCTAATGCCCCCGTCCGGCGCTTCTTGACGACCAGGTTGACCACGGCACCTGAGTGAACCGGGTGAGCTGCTCTGTCTCCAGCCTGACCCGTTGTCCGGCCCGCCCACTGCATGGGACCTGGCCGTCAAGAAACGCCGGACGTGTCCGATCGCAGCACAACCGAATCACGCGGCGCGCGTCAAATGGAATTGTATGACGGGACGTGTCTTGCGTGAATACCCCTATTGATCGGTGCGCTGCACAACGCCACAATGTCTTCTAGAGTAGAAGTTTGCCATTGATGGACATCCCTGTTACCATACCAATTGGTGACGGTGCAGGCGCAACAGTCAATCCCCGACCGCGCTTGTGCCGTCGCCACTTTTTTTTCATTTCTGATTCTATTCCTCCGTATGCCTCAGCGATTACGGCCTGTGCCATTCGCGGCATACTGAACATCGGTCATTCAGTTTCCCCGTCGAGCCATGAGCATTGCGTAATGTACCATAGTGCCCACCTTGCCATATCGAGCGCAAGTCCGCCGCTCCGATCGACCCCATCGACATTTCTCCAAGGAAATCCTCATCACAGGGAACCACACGGCCATCTGCCAGCACCACGCATCGCCTCGCCAGTCTTCGGCAAGAGGTCCGCTGGGGCGGGGTCATGTCCGCGACGCGGCGATCGTCGAGCTGTCCGGCCCGATCACTGTATCCGCGAACCACGACCGCCCCGAATCGTCTTATCCAACCGTCGAAGAACGTGTCCAACTCGTGGGCGTTCTCCCTTGCCTTGGTGAATTCGGGGACAATCACCGGCCGGGGCGAGCCGCGTTCGAACGCCGCCGCCTGCAGGCGTTCGAGTCGATCGCGCACGGCCGGCAGGCTCGCGTACGACGGGTTGCCAGGCGACCAGAGCCGACCGTAGAGCTCCGGTGACCAGGCATCGAGAACGACATTGAGCACATCCACCTCGCCCTGCATCAACACGCTGATGGCCTCATCCGAAAGGTCGACGCCCGTCGTACGAACGGCCAGACCGAAGAGCGTCCGACCGTCGCGTGGAGCACGACAGGCCTCCAGGACATCGCCAAGGTGCGGATGGCGCAGGGGGTCGCCGAATCCGCCAAGCACGACAAGCGCGTCGTCATGTGCCACGAGCTCGTCCACCAGGCGTCCTACCCATGACGGATCGATCGGGCCGCGACGCGGGACTCGCGCGCCGCGCGGATGCAGCAGCGCCTCGGGATAGGGATCTTCCGTGGTCAGCTCGATCTCCACTTCCAGCGGGAGGGTCTCGACCCGCTCGGCCTCTTCCTTCAGGAGAAACCGTGCCACGGTGGAAGCATCCGGCTCGGCGTGTGCGTCGAGCAGGCGAATCAACCTTTCGAACGAGCGATCGGTATCGGCCGCGCAGCGACCCGTCGCGTAACGAAGGTCCGCGGGAACTTCGCACAGACACGGCAGGAATAGCACGTCCTTCTGCGGGGCAGCCGGCTGGTAGGCAAATACCCAGCCGAGAGGCACGTTCTTTTCCGCGAGCTCGTGGACCAGGGACGCTCGCAGAACGACACCGGCCAATCCCGGCGGCGCCTGCGTGAAGACGACGTCAAGCGTGCCTTCGGCTTCGCCCATCTGCCGAATCATCCGGTCGGTCAGTTCCGGGGCGAGAACGGCCGACGCCGCATTGACACTGAGCAGCGCATCGGCCGGATGATCGATCAGCACGGCGGCCAGTGCCCGCGGATCGGCATGTTCATCGAACGAGGTTGTTCCGCCGATTCCGCCGCGCCAGCCGTCAAGCGACCACTTGCGCCCGACACGCACCAGATGCAGCCACGACGGCGGCGGCGCTTCATTCACCTGAACCGTGACACTCGATCCCGCCACCAACGCGCGCGTCGCGTCCAACTGTGCCGGGGGTGCGATCACCACGACTTTCTCAATGCACTGGCAGCGCCGGAGGCGATGCACGGTTCGGCGCAACACGGGAATGCCACCCAGCGGCTCTCCAAGCCGGCTTCGCGTGCCCAGCGGAGACTGCTCCAGATCGGCCTGTACCACGGCGATCACGCGCATGGGTGGTTCATCCTCTCCCGCACGCGCGATGCCGCGTCCTTGAGCACGCCGCGAACGTCAATCGCTCCCTCGCGCACGGCGCGGATGAACTCCCGGTCGCGCGCGATCTGCTGCCGGGCCCGTTCGACGCCGGTCGATTCCACGGCGCCGAGTTGCCGGTCCGCGGCATACCGGCGGAACTCCGCGGCCTGGGTAGCGGCATTAACGATGCGATAGCCTCGACTCTGGTGATGGATGCGGCTGCGCAGCTCGTCGATCCGCACAAGGCGACGATTGAACCGCAGCGGGTCGCTCGTAAGACCCTCCAGTTCGTCCAGCAGTACCAGAAGCTCGTCACAAACGGTGACCACGTCGTCGAGCTCGGCAACGCGCTCGTCGACTTCGCCAGCCGCCTCGGGCAGGCGCGTGCCATCGAACCAGTTCGCCTCCTCGCGGTAGGCAAATCGATCTTCGTCGATGGGCTCGCGGCAGAACCGGGCGGCCACCTCGTCAAGACGCATGGCCGATGTTCCGCGGATCATCGCTCCACCTTCCGTGGCGTTGATCACGCGGCGCGGCGTCCGGGCCACATCCTTCTCGAATTGCTCCAGGTAGGTGAACAACAGCTCGTCCGTGTAAAGCTCGCCGCCTTCCTGGCCGCGCACGCGGCGGAGAATGGGCCGGTTGCGCACGATGCGCTCCCACTCCTTCTGTTCGAGGGTCTGAAAGCGGTTGAACTCGCTGCGCCACGCATGGTGGATTTCCACGCCGGGGATGTAGAACACGTGGCCCGTATAGGCCAGGTCCTGTCCGACGAACACGATCGGATCGCAGCCCAAATACGCGGCCAGGTAGAACGCCAGGTGAGCCACGGTCGCACCGGCCCGCAGTCCGTCGCGTGCCCCGAGGGCGTCACCGAGCACCAGCCGTGCCCAGGCGTTGTCCAGCAGGGAAACCGGTCCGGGGTAGTCGTCGATGACATGCCACGTGGCCTTGGGCTCGGCCACGAGGTGGACGCCTTCCAACCCGTCCAGTCCCTCAAAGAACTTTCGGGACATCTCGTGAAAATCGAGGCTCGTGGCGAAGTCCGGGATGATCCCCCTTTCCAGGAGGGGGCGAAGGGTCGTCTGCACGGCAATGAGCACGGCTCGCCCCTTGAGCCCCGCGAGCTTGTCGATGTTCTTGCGCAGGGACGGTCCCGCGGCGATCACGACCGCGGGGTTCCCCGCGAAACGATCGCGGAGAAGGTCAATCGGAGGCGTCGAGACGTACGCAGCAAGGTTCATGGCGATGTTCTTGCACGTGATGCGCGCATTGCCCATCAACGTAGCCAGCGTCATCCGTGTGAACGTGACGAACTCCGTAAGCTGCTGCGTGATCGCCCGGTGATCGTCGGGCGCCAGTCGAATGGACGGTGCGTGGTTCACGAATTGCGCGCCCAGCATCATCAGGGCGTTGAACCGCTCCAATCGCTCGTGAAGGCGGGATTTGTCGTCCGACGTCAGGAAGATCAGCCGCCCGCTGCCGATCAACTCGGACAAGTCCGTGCAGGCCAATGCCGTGGCGATCATCCGCATGGACGGCTCCGCGCAGACCACGACGGCCTCCTTGCCCAGCCGACGCCACAAGGCGCAAATGTGATAGCCCAGGCCCAAGCCGCAAACGACGAACACGTATTTCTTTTCGAGGGAGATGGATGTCGCGAATCGCTCAGCTTCGCCAACCGGATCGTACCGGCTGTGGAGATACACACGCTGCCCGTCCCCCGCCGCCAGGGACAGGGTCCACGATCCGGATCGCGCCGCCTCCAGCGGGAATCGCTCTTCGTCATCAACGGCGTCGACCTCCATGGCCAGTCGCGGATCGACCTGCCACAGGGCGCGGAGGTTGCGCAGGAAGGTCTCATTACCGACGATGGGTGCGGCCTGGGTCATCGTCTATTCCTCATCGTCGCGCGATTGCTCCAAGGATGAATCCTGCATGTCGTCGACGAACGACCGCTTCAATTCGAGCGCCGCGCCCAGGCGCCGCTCGTATTCGCGGCCGGCAATCTCCTTCGTTCCGAACTGGCGGAGATGTTCGGTCATGAACTGCACATCGAGCAGGACGAAGCCACGCGCCCGAAGTCGTTCGACCAGGTGAAACAGGGCGACCTTCGAGGCGTCGGTGACGCGGTGGAACATCGACTCGCCGAAGAACGCCCCGCCCAGCGTAACGCCGTAGAGTCCGCCCACAAGTTCCTGGCGTTGCCGGCACTCCACGCTATGGGCGAAGCCAAGTCGATGAAGTTCTTCATAGGCGTTGATAATCTCCTCGGAAATCCAGGTTCCTTCGGGGCGGTCCGCGCAGGCCCGCATGACTTCGCCGAAGGAATTGTCCACGGCAACCTCAAATATGCCCTGTCGGACCTTGGCGCGCAGCGAACGCGTCGCGCGGAAATCATCGATCGGAATGACCGCGCGACGACGCGGGCGAACCCAGCGTACGACGCCTTCCTCGTCGGCCATGGGAAAGATGCCGCAGGCATAGGCGCTCAGGAGATTGACGGGACGAAGCTCCTCGAGCATGGGAATCGGTCGGAATTATCCGAACTCGAGGCGCAACTGTCCATCGCATGGCGCGGGCTTTGGCGCAAGCGTATCCTCCTCGAGGGAATCCTCGCACATTTCGCCGCCGACGTAGCCCTTCCCAAGCCCGTTGCGTTCGCGCTCGATCTGAAAGAGCTGGGTGATGCTGTCCCAATAGGGGCCGTCGCCGCGCATGCGCTCACCGAAGCGCGTGTTGTTGAGCTTTCCGCCGCGAATATCTCGGAGGCGATTGAGTATTCGCTCGGCGCGGAGGGGCATGACTTCGTGCAATCGCCGGATGAAAACATCCGCAACGCTGCCCGGCAGACGAAGGGCGGTAAAGCTGGCCCACTCCGCTCCAGCCTGCTTCGAGCGACGGAGAATCTCGGGGATCTCGCTGTCCGACAGGCCGGGGATGATCGGGGCCACCACCACGCCCACGGGAACGCCCGCTTCGCGCAGGCGCCGCACGATCTCGAACCGGCGATCCGGCGGCGGCGCCTGCGGCTCGATCAGCTTGCACGAATCCGCGTCGGCGAAGGGAATGCTTACCGCCGCTCTCGCCACGGCGACGCGATTCAACTCCGCCAGCAATTCCGCATCGCGCACGACGAGAAAGCCCTTGGTGATCACATAGGCCGGGTTGCGGAATTCCAGACACACTTCCAGGCAGGCGCGGGTCAGGCCGTAGGACGCTTCGATGGGCTGATAGCAGTCCGTCACCCCGGAGAAGTGCACCGACTCGCCCTTCCACGACCGCTTCGAGAACGCCTTTCGGAGCAACTCAGCCGCGTTGGGTTTGACGATGAGCTTCGTGTCGAAGTCCGTGCCCGCGCCCCAGCCGAGGTATTCGTGCGTGCGGCGGGCGTAGCAGTAGGCGCAGGCGTGCTGGCATCCGCGATAGGGATTGACCGACCAGCGGTAAGGCAGGTCGGGGCTGTCGTTGCAGGAGAGGATGGACCCGCCGGGCTCCTCGAATACCTCGACGCGCGCGGCCGGGGGCGGCTCGAGCCACTCGGAATGAGCGGATACGTAGGGATTCGGGGGATTGTCCACACGGCGGAGGTTCATGAGCCAGGCAACAGAAGGAGGCAATAGGCAATAGGCAACAGGAAACAGGAAACAGGAAACAGATAACAGAAGAAGGTAGTGGACTATGAGCGTTGGACAAGAGACGGCCGTACGGGCGGCGCAAGGACGCACGCCGGGTGGCGAAACGTTTCTCCGGCGCGGGTCGGGATCCGGGCGGACCGTCCACGTGCGGGCACTGGATTCCGGCATTCGCCGGGATGATGCACGACCCGCGTGAACACTTCCATTATATTCGGTATTTGTTAGGAAGTCAAGCTGAGTGCCCGATATTTTCCGGGGCGGCCGTTAGTCGAGGATGGTCAAGTCTTTAGGCCGCTTGCCGTGCTCGACGGTGATCACGCTGTGGATGCCGCCGCGCACCGTCCACGTGGTCCGCAGGCGCATCCACTTCGGCGCGCAGCACTCCGCGAGGTGGTCCAGAATCGCGTTGGTCACGTCCTCGTAGAAGATGCCCGTGTTGCGATAGCCCTGGAGGTAGAGCTTGAGGGACTTGAGCTCCACGCAGAGGGCGTCGGGCACGTAGCTGAGCGTCATGGTGGCGAAGTCGGGCTGGCCGGTCTTGGGACACAGGCTGGTGAACTCGTGCACGTGATGCTCGACGAGGTAGTCCCTCCCCGGGCGGGGGTTGGCGAAGGTTTCCAGCAATGAGCGATCAGGCACGGGGTGGGACTCCCTGGTATTGGCGGTACGGTGTATGGGAAGGAGCATCGGAAATCAAGGAACGTTCGCGCGGACCAAAGCCCGCGGCTCGCCAAGAGGTGCGTCGGAGGACGCGCCCAACAAGATGGTCCGCAGGGCGGACCCTACGGCCTTGGATTCCGGCGTTCGCCGGAATGACGAATTGCGAACGACACTCCCTGCGAGTTTATCGAAACAACCACCCTTGTTTCTCTGCCGGGGGATCTCCTCCGCCGGTCACCAAGTTACCGCTCACCGGCCTGCGGGCAGCGGTGCGTTTCACCCGGCGGTCGCGGGCGGCGGCGACGAAGCCTTCCACGTCCTGCACGTCCCACGCCTCGCGGGGGATCGGCTCGCCCTTCTCGTTGCGGACGGCGGCGCCGAAGCGATCGGCGAGGTAGCGCACGGCGAAGCGGTCGCACATGCCTTCCTTCTGCCGCGGATTGCGTCGGGCGCGCTTGACCAGCAGGTGATACAGCTCGTGGAGGAAGACGAAGAGTATGACCTCGTAGCCGTCCATCAGCTCGACGGAGTAGAGCGGGCGGAACCAGGACCGGCCGACGGTCCGCGCCTTGGCGATGTGCGTGCGCAGGCGATAGGGATACTTCAGGTGCCGGCCGAGGTTTACGAGGATGCGATGGTCGAGGTAGTAGCACTTGCCGGAGAAATCCGCCCCACGGCTGTAGCGGATGCGGATGTCCACGTGTCCCACGGCCCATCCGGCGAGGGCATCCATGCAAAGCCCGCGGAGGCGAGCGTCGTCGAGGTCGGTGCGATTGCTGAACTGAACGCGGCTCAAGCGTGATACCCCGAGTTTCGTTAATCGGTCCACGCGCGAATGATTGAATCCTCGGCGTCCGCCGGGCGAACACAAACTCTCAACATGCTACACCGCACATCGCACGCAAGCACGCCTCCCATGGTGGCGAAAAGGCGGGCGTCCACCCGTCGAAAATTGTCTCGATTCATGAGCGAGTTGTATCGGCATTGCGCCGGTGTGAGCGATACACGCGTTTCACGCGCGCAAGCCGGCGGCACGGTGCATCGTTGATTTGGATCGAGGGGCCCGATTCGATAGGATGGCCGATCCTGTTGAAGAGGCAGGCAGCAGAGCAAAGGGGCCATCGTGTCGGAAGCGCTTCGCGTTGTTCATCGATCGGGAATTGACCGCCTGGCGGAGATTGTCCAGCACAGCAACAGTCCCACGTGTCCGCGGGGGATGCTGGAGATCAACCCGGCGTTCGGCTGTCAGTTTCGCTGCGCCTATTGCGGAATCTACGCGCTCGAAAAGGAATACTTCGGGGACGTCATCGTCTACGACGACTACCCGGCGTACCTGGATCGCTGGCTGCACGAGCACGCCGCCGACGTCGGCCGCCATTACTTCTACTTCTCGGCCAAGACCGAGTGCCTCCAGCCGGCGCTCGTGGAAAGCGGCATCACGCTGGAAATTCTGCGGATCCTCCGCGAACACGGCGCTCGGTACTTCCTGGTGACCAAGGCGGGTTTGCCGCCGGCGGATATTCGTGCACCCCTGACGAATGCGCGGGATATCAACCAGGTCATTATCAGCGCGACATTTCCCGACGAGGCGTGGCGAGGCTTGTTCGAGCCCGGTGCCGATTCGATCGACGCGCGACTGGCATTCGCCGAGTGGTGCGTCCGGGAGAACATCTTTGTTACGGCGAGCTGCTGCCCGGTGCTGCCCATCGACGATCGCAGCTATCTGAAGGAGACCATCTCGCGATTCGCGGCGGCCGGCGTGAAGCACTTCTATTTCGACTTTGCCCGTCTGACGCGCGATGCCATCAGCAACTTTGTCCAATTGCTCCCCGAGCACCAGGGCGCCATTGAACTGCACTATTTCGCCAAGGACGCCCAGGTCACCCAATGGCACATGCCGCATCGCGACAAGACCGTCGACAAGTTCCAGCCGCCGCTACCCTACATGCTGACGTCGTTTGAGGAACTTGCGGCCATTGTCAGGGAGATTGCGCCGGAAGCGACCGTCAGTGTCTGCAACCATTTCGCTACGCCGCATACGCTGCCGGGTTACAACGAGGGTGCCCGCGCCGAGTGCATCTCCTGCATCGGCCACCGGTTTGCGGGCTAATTTCTTCGACGCGACCACGGAACATGCCGTCCCCACAGGGGCTTGTTCGCCTGGCATTGTGGAAGTCTGCTGGAATCGAATGTTGCTGCTATTGCCGGGGGTGGTACATGCGGTGGACGTTCTTGAGCTGGGACTCATCGACGTGCGTGTAGACCTGCGTCGTCGTGACGCTGGCGTGGCCGAGAAGCTCCTGCACGATGCGAAGATCGGCTCCGCCTGCCAGCAGATGCGTGGCAAAGGAATGGCGGAGGATGTGGGGGGAGACGCGGCCCTGCGTGAGTCCTGCGGCGCGGGCGTACTTGCGAACGACACGCCAGACATTGGTTCGATCGAGGGGTCGGCCGGTGCGGGAAAGGAAAAGTGCGGAGGTGGGTCGGTCGTTCGTCAGGCGGGGGCGAAGGACTTCCAGATAGTCCGTGACGGCTTCAATGGCCGCCTGCCCCATGGGAACGATCCGCTCCTTGCGGCCCTTCCCAAAACAGCGCACGTAGCCCAGCTTGAGATTGATTTCCTCGATACGCAGCGCGGCCAGTTCGCTGACGCGCATACCCGTGGCGTAGAGAAGTTCCAATAACGCGCGATCGCGGTAATAGAATTCGTCGGCCAGGCGGGGCGCGGAAAGCAGCGCGTCGATCTGGTCGTATCCGAGCGCATCGGGAATGTTCCGCCAGCGGCGCGGCGATTCCATGAGGGACGCAACGTCGCGGCGCAGAATGCGCTCGGCGTGAAGGTAGCGGAGAAAGACCTTGATGGCAGCAAAATGGCGGGAGACGGAGGCGAGAGACAGGCCTCGCTCATGAAGGCGCATCAGGTGACGTTGTACGTCCTCGATCGTGATTTCGGACGGTTCGACGTCATGATCGACGAGATCGTTCCAGAATTCCCTGAGGTCGCGCTTGTATGCCGTGACGGTTTCACCCGACAGCCCGCACTCCAGGAAGATGTAATCAAGAAAACGCTTGACCAACGGGGCCGGTACATTGGCCGGCTTGGGGGGCGGAGCTGCTAAAAGCATGATCCCGTTCTCGCAGGTTATTAGAATCCCGTCGCATGCCACCGCGCGGCACTGGCGTCGCCGTCGCGCACGGGCACCAGTCATCAGTCCGAACGAAAACGGCATTGTACTGAATGCGCAGGCGCAATCCAAGCTTTTTGGTGGATTCGGCGAGCGCGGCGCGGCGTCCGCCTCGAGTCCGAACCGCGTTCAGAATTCGCCGATAATATCGGACGAAGGCGCGTCCTGGGGCGCGGGAGGATCGGCACGCCCCTTTCGGGCTCCCAACATCCAACTCGTTCCGCCCGATCGACATCGCACGTCGGCTGCCATCGCGAGTGCCAATAACATGGCACTCCGGTCTGAAGCGGGGCGAGCTTGCGGGGGACGATACGAGCGATCCGGACGCGGGAACTTGGCCGGTCCGGACTCCCTTCGCGCGGCTCCGATAGCCTCCGCGGCTCAGGCGGACCGTCGGAGTCCATCGGCCGCCCAACCGGCTTTGACGAACCAAGAGCCTGTCGTTATACTCAAACAAGCGCTCGTTTGTTTTGGCGCGTCCGATAATGACCATGGGGCGAAAGATCCATGTCCGAGGCGACGATCCAGCGCAGGGAAGAGGTTCTGGCGGCAGCCGAGCGCCTTTTCGCCGAACACGGGTTCCAGGCCACAAGTGTCCGCGACATCGCCGAAACGCTGAATCTCCAGCCCGGCAGTCTCTACGCCCACATCGAGAGTAAGGACGACTTGCTTTGGGAAACGCTGAACAGCGCGGCCGATCGCTTCTTCAAGGCGGTTGACCCCATCGTGAAGTCGCCGCTCGTCCCCCTGGAGAAGCTGCGGAAGGTCATGGTGGCGCACGTGAAGGTCGTGACGGGGAACCTGTCGGCCGCGGCGGTCTACTCGACCGAATGGCGGCACCTGAGCCCGGATCGGCGCCGCGCCTTCGCCGAGAGGCGCGACGCGTATGAGGAAATCGTGCGGGGCCTCGTGCGCGATTGCATCCACGAGGGCACGTTCGCCGCGGTGGACGAGAAGTTCGCCACACTGCTCATCCTCTCGTCCATCAATTGGGTGTACCAGTGGTATCGGCCCGAGGGTCCGATGTCGCCGGAAGAGATCGCCCGGACGCTGACGGAAATGATCTTCAACGGGTTGCGGCGGGGGCAGACGTAGTGAGCAGGCAATGGGCAACGGGCAACGGGCTACAAGGAAGAAAAGGCCGAATGCGCATGTCGAGTTGACAAACGGGAGTCTTGCCGATGGTGATGGAAACTGCAAAGGCCGGCGAGCTCGGATTGGAGAACGACCGCCGCCTGGCCGAGTTCGAGGCGCGGATCAATCGCGGGGAGAAGATCGAGCCGAAGGATTGGATGCCGGAGGCCTATCGCGACCAACTTATCCGTTTGATCCACGTCCACGCCAACAGCGAAATCTGCGGAGCGCTGCCCGAGGGAAAGTGGATTCCGCACGCGCCGACGTTCAAGCGAAAGCTCGCCCTTTGCGCAAAAGTGCAGGACGAGGTTGGCCACGCGCAGCTCCTCTACCGCGCGGCCGAGACGCTTGGACCTTCGCGCGAGCAGATGGTCGAGGAGCTGATCTCTGGGAAGTCAAAGTTCTCCAACGTATTCCACTATCCGGCGGAGACGTGGGCGGACGTCGCCGTGATCGCCTGGCTGATCGATGCTGCGGCGATCATCAACCAGACGATGATGGCCGAGGGCTCGTACGGGCCTTATGCCCGGGCGCTGAAGCGGATCTGCTACGAAGAGGCCTTCCACATGAAGCACGGCTACGAGATGTGCGTTGTGCTGGCGGGCGGAACGGCGAAGCAGAAGGCGATGTTGCAGGACGCGTTGAATCGCTGGTGGGCGCCGATCATGATGTTCCACGGGCCTTCGGACAAGGAATCGAAGCACACGACGCTGCTGGTCCGCTGGAAGATCAAACTCAAGACCAACGACGAGCAGCGTCAGCAGTTTCTGCGGCAGTTCGTGCCCAAGATCTTCGACCTGGGGCTGACCGTTCCCGACCCGAACCTGCGCTACGACGAAGCAACGGCGAGCTGGCTCTACACCGAGCCGGACTGGAGCGAGTTCAAGCGCGTGGTGAACGGCGGCGGACCCGTGACGCACGAGCGGATCGCGGTTCGCCGCATGGCCCATGAGGACGGGCAATGGGTGCGCGAGGCGCTGGCGGCCGCGGCGGCAAAACGGGCGGTACCGATGCCGAGTTGAATTCAAGGCGATTTGGATAATGTCCTATCAGGCCAAGGCGGCGGGAAAGCCGATGGGGCTTCCCTCGGCGAAACACAGGGCGAGCGGGGAAAAAGGAGAGGTGTCGTATGATGACAACGCTCGCTCTGACGTTTGTCTCACTTGGAGTATCATTCACAACGGGATCCGACGCCGTCGGCTCTGGAACCTTCGACTACAATAATGGCCTTGTTTTCGTGAGGGGCCAAGCAAACGGCAGTAACGGTGCACTTTGCCTGCTCGATACCGGTGCGAATGTGTCGGCGATCGACACAGAGTTGGCTGAGAAGCTCGGACTCGAGGCGATTCGAAATACCGAGGTAGTCGGTACAGCCGGGTCAGTTCCCGCGGTATTGGTTGGTCTGGAGTCGCTCGAGATCCTCGGTGCTCGAGTCGGACCATTGGAGATCACGAGGAGGGACATCCACCATGGCGCAACGCCGGGCGGAACGCGGCTGGGAATGATCGTCGGGTACGATTTCCTGAAGCACTTCGCTGCGACCATCGACTTTCGCCGGCAGAGAATTGCACTCCTCGATGAACCACCTCGGTGTGATACATGGGTACCGATGGATTGCGGCGAAGGCATCCCGAAACTAAATGTGACGCTGCACGGCAAGGTCAAGTCGGCCCTGCGTATGGACACCGGAGCCAGCCTCTTTGCCACGGATGACGTGTACATCAACATTACGGAGGGCAACTGGAAGGAGATTCAGGGGGTCGATCCCGGGCTTCATCCGAAGGGAACCCTTACTGCGTCCGGCGTGGGCGGCGAGTTACGACTACAGGTCGTGCCTCTGGCGGCACTGGAACTTGACTCTTTGCGGATCGAGAAACCATTTGCCATTGTTCAACCTCGTCAGGGTTACTTCGCCCGTCCCGATGCAGTAGGTTTCTTTGGCAACAACTTACTTGAGAAATTCGACCCGATTACGTTGGACTACCGGAGCAACCGTCTCGGCCTGCATTGCGCCAAGCCATGACATCTGGCAACGTTCGAAACTCGAGAAAGGGGACTCCTGGAGTCGTGTGGGCACAAACTGGATTTGCAAGCTATGACTGATTCTCAATGGCCCGTATTTGAAGTCTTCCACCAGCAGGTGCGGGGCGAGCCGCACATTCACGTCGGCTCGGTTCACGCCCCCGATGCGGAGATGGCACTGGTCGTTGCCAAGGAGCAGTACGCCCGACGGCAAGCGTGTGTGAACCTCTGGGTTGTTCCGGCCGAGGCGATTTACGCCAGCAACTACGAGGACGCCGACATGTTCGAGCACGTGACGGACAAGAGCTATCGCGAATCGTGGGGATACAAGACACCGAAGACCATAAGCAGGCACGAAGGCACGAAGGCGCGGAGGCACGAAGGAGAAGACCAGGCAAGTGGAGATGCGATCCGGCAACAGGCAACGGGCAACAGTCAACGGGAAGAAGCGACGTAGCCACGAGGCCACGCAGCGACGAAGAGATAAGAAAAGAACCGCGTGATACTTGGCCTCGAGGCCGCATCGAATCGCATGGAGTTCAAAGTGGCAAAGTTATTTGAAACGAGCGCTTCGCTGACCGGCATGAATCGCTCGGCGGTGATCGATCTTCTCTACCGCCTGGCCGACGATGCCCTCATCATCGGTCATCGCGATTCGGAGTGGACCGGGCTCGCGCCCATTCTGGAAGAGGACATCGCGTTTTCGTCGATGGCGCAGGACGAGATGGGGCACGCCCTCATGTACTACCAGTTGCTCCACGAGCTGGGCGAGCCCGAACCGGATACACTGGCGTTCAACCGCCGGGCGCGGGATTTCAAGTGCTGTGGTCTGGTTTGTCTGCCGAATAAGCGGGATTGGGCATTCTGCACGGTCCGCAAGTTTCTCTTCGATGCGGCCGAGTCCGTTCGACTGGCGGCGCTGTCAGAAAGTGCTTATGCCCCCCTGGCGCAACTGGCTCGGAAGCTCCGCTCGGAAAAAAAATACCACCTGATGCACGATCGTGCATGGGTGGTCAAACTGGGCGAATCAACGGAGGACGGACGACAGCGGATGCAGAAGGCCCTCGACTTCGCCTATCCCCACGCCCTGGGCATGTTCGAGCCCACCGAAAGTGACGAACCCCTGGCACAGGCGGGCATCTGCCCGCGGGAGCGCGAGTTGTGCAGCCAGTGGGCGTCGGCCGTCGCCCCGGTACTCAAGAAAGCCGGGCTGCGCGTCAACGAGAACGCCCGTCCCGTTTACGGTGGGCGCGTGGGACGCCACCCGGAAGCGCTGGCCGAATTGCTCGAAAGCATGCAAATGGTTTACCAGATCGACCCTTCAGCCAATTGGTAGGATCATGGGCGAAGCAGGCAGGACATCATCGCCGACAACCGGGACAGGAAATTCTCCGCGTGTCATCCGCGCGTGGCAGGCCCTGGAGACGGTCGCCGACCCCGAGATTCCCGTCATCAACGTAGTCGAGATGGGGATGATCGCCGACGTGCGCGAATCCGACGCCGGCATCGTCGTCGATCTTACGCCGACGTTTGCGGGGTGCCCGGCGATCGATTTGATCCGCACCGAAATCCGCCGGGCGGTTCGGGACGCGGGCGAATCCGATGTCACGGTTTGCGTGGTGTTCGATCCTCCGTGGACGTCGGACCGGATCACCGAGGAGGGGCGGCAGAAGCTGAAAGACTTCGGTCTGGCCCCGCCCTCTGCCAAGTCCTGCGGCGGCCCGCAGGCGTCGGCGCTCGAGGCCGTCCCGTGTCCGCACTGCGGATCGGTCGAGACGGAGATGGAGTCACTCTTCGGCCCGACGCTCTGCCGCTCGATCCACTACTGCCAAGAATGCCGGCAATCGTTCGAGCATTTCAAGGAAGTCTAAGACCCGCACAACGTCGTACGCGCTTCCCCTTCCTAGCGCACCAGGGTCACCGGCTGATACACGAAATAACTCGAACCGGAGCCCGGGGCGGTGATTGCGGCATCGTCCACTACGAACGCAGGCTGGATGACCACCTGCTTTTTGCTCATGGGTCCGGTGAGCTTGACATCGAGGATGACGATTCCCGCAAAGCCCACCACCCGGAACTGAGAGTTGTTGCCGTTGCCGCTGACCTGGTCGAACAGCGGGATCGCCCGGGGCTGGCCGATGATCGAGGACAGGTCGTCTTTGATGCCGGCGCTGAGCCCGGTATCGCCGTTGACCATGACGTATCCGTCCGGGCCCAGTTTGAACTCCCCGCCGAACCAGGCCAGGTCCGCCTCGTTCGCGCCGGTGCGGATCTGCCGCGACAAATCGGACGTGCTGTTGTTCGGGGAACCGATGTCCACCGTGCCGAAGTTTCCGGGCGGAAGTTGGGTGCCGCCGCTTCCCGGGTAGAGGTTTAGCTCGAAGATGCCATCGCCCCCGGCCGCGACCGTTTCCGCTTCGGCGTCATGGGAGAAGTTGTCGCCCGTATTGAATGTTCCGTTGAGCAGGTCCAGCCAGACCTCCACGCGAAGCGCCAGCGGAAGGAGCCCGGCATTCCCCGTCGTGGGATCGACGCGCCAACCGACGACGCCGTCCTTGAACGTGGCCGTGGCCGTCGCAGTGACGTCGCCCGTGAGTCGCCCGAGGACCGGGGCGAAGAACAGGCTGATGGGGCCATTGACCGACGAATCGCGGCGCACGCGAACTTCAACGGAATTGAACTGGCTGGGATCGCCGAAGGAAATGGCCTCGTTGAGATTCAGCGGATTGAAAAGGTATCCGACGCGGACGTCCGATTCCCCCAACAGCGGGCTGACATTCACAACGTGATTGCGCGCCGCAAAGCTCGCCGCCTCGGTCTCGGCATGCGCGATCTCCTCGGTCATGTGCGGCGCACCCGCCAGCTTGTCGCGATCCAGGAGCTGGAGCGCGCCCGCAATCGCCGCGGCGTCGGCGGCATTCTGTGCTTCCGCCCGCCCCCGGTACAACAGACCGATGTCCACTGTAAACGCCGCAAATGCAAGCAGCGTAACCATGCAGACCGCAACAAAGACGCCGGCCGCACCGCGCCGACGATAATCCTGCGGACGACCATTTCCGCTGAACATCGCGCCAACCCTCCCGGAATGAGGACGACGCGGAGCCTTTGCATTTCCGACCCCGCGCGCCACCGAACTCATGCGACCTAGTCGCCGCCGTTTTCAAACACAACGGAATCGACATGAACGACCAGGACAGCACCGCTCTGCGTGATTCGCCGAACTTCCTTCAGGACGAGCCGGTCCACGCGATTTCCACCGAACGTCACGACGGAGTTGGCCTGCGAAACGCTGGTTCGATAGCCGTTAAGGTTCGGCAGAGATTCCGCGTAGCGCACCTGCATGTTGTGCGACGGATAACCGAAGGAACCCCACGTAGTGGACGTGCCGTCTGTGATCGTGAAGACGAGCTCACCGCCGTCGAGTTCGAGATTCTGCGTCCAGCGGATCGTCTCGGCCTCCGTGCTGAGGCTGACCGAGGCGAAGCTGCGCTCGTACACGTAGTCGTCGCCTTCCCAGATCTGCATTTCCACGCCGCCCGCGTCGAACTCGGGAAGCTCCCGATAATTCCACGTGACCTGCGTGTAGACGGAATCCAGATCGCCGACCGGCGACATGACCGTATGGAACTGCGGCGTGGTCAACGAACCGTCCGGCTCGTTGAGCACCAGCTCCCAGTCCTCCTCGACCCGCACGACCGGATCGGGAGCGGTCGCCTGGGTTGGAACCGGACCGACGGTCAAGGTCGCCAGAACCAAGGCCGCCAGTAACCCCCTGCATGCATAACGCCTGACTACTTTTTGATAGACTCTCTCCATGGCTTCTTTCTCCCCTGTTGAAATGACCAGTGACACGCGCCGGGTTCAGGTCGACGCCGCCCGCGCGTGGAGATCGCGCAAGCACCCTCCTCAGGAACGCCGACGAACAAGATGGCATGTGCCAAGTATGAGGTACGATATGCCGATCGGCAGGGCAAAAAAAACATGAGACAAGGTGAAAACGTATTGTCGCCCGCCCGGCGAGACGGAACACTCAAGTCACGCGTTTCCCCGCCCATACCGGGCGAAGGGCCATTTCAGGCATGTGCAGGGCTGCCTCTGGCACCCCCGCTCAGCGGACCGCTTTGCCTCAGCACGATCCGCCGATAATAGGCGATGAACAGGCAGGTGAACGGAATCGCCAGCAGCAGCCCCAGGAATCCCAGCAGCTTCCCCCAGACAAACAGGCCCAGCAGGATTGCCACCGGGCGCAGGCCCGTCGTCTTGCCCAGGATGCGCGGTGTGAGCACGGCATCCTGAAGCATCTGGACCACCGCGAAAACGGCCAACAGGAGGAGAACGGAGACCAGGAAGCTCGATTCATGCTCGATGGAACGCAGGACGGCCAGGATCAGTCCGGGAACAATGGCCACCGTTTGCAGGTATGGGACCATGTTCAGCAGCCCCACGAAGAGTCCAAACAATACGGCCATGGGAAGCCCGATAATCGAAAACCCCACGGCGAACAGCACACCCACCGTGGCCGCCACAACCGCCTGACCGCGGAAGTACTTGCCCATTACGTCGCGAAATTCCCCGGTGAACTCCACGATCGAATCGCGATAGCCCGGCGGCAGAAACGCCTCCCAGTCCCGGGCATATCCGGGGTAATCCAACAGGAGGAAGACCAGGTAGATGAGCACGATGACGATCCCGGTCGCCGCCAGGAGGATCTCCACGCCGAAGTTCAGCACCGTTATCCCGCCGGAAACAACCCGCCGGGCCATCTCCAAGACGAGTTGGCTGAACTCCGCCGAACCGGTGTATCGGATGCCCGCCTCCAAAGCATGTCCGATGACGGTTCCGCTGATCGCTTTCTGCAATTCGGCGAGTCGTTCCGGCCGCGGCTTCTCCCCCGCCGATGCCCGGTATTCGTGCCAGCCGGTGAGCAGCTCTTTCCAACCCAGCGTCGTTTTGGCTTGGGTTTGATCCACGCCTTCGCCAGCCGGTCCGCGTTGACCGCCGGGCACGGATTCCTCCCCCGAGACCGTCGCTGCCGACGCGGCGGCGGGGAGTGACGCCGCGAAGTCGTCCCGGAGTTTGACCAGGTCCCGCTGGAATCGCGAGAATTGCTGCAACCCCAGGGGCACCACGACCGCCAGCACCGTGCAGACCGCCACGGCCACAATGGCCAGCGTCAACGCCACCGACAATCCCCGCCCCGCCCGGCGTTCGAAGAGGTTCACCACCGGATTGAGCAGGTATGCCAGGATCACCGCCAGTGCAAAGGGAATCAGTACGTCGGATAAGTAGCGCAACAGAAAGAACAGTCCGGCCAGAACCAGCCCGGAAATGACCAAACGGACAACGCGATCGAATGTGTACGGTTTCGATTCCGAGGTCACGGCACGCTCCCGGTCCGCCGAACGGGCCCATTGCACACGGATCGAGGCTGTTTGGCAATCGTTGGCGGTGGTTGACCGGATCGCCACTGCATGTATAGATCGCAAAATCGGAGCCGGAACCCGCAAGCCCACGCCAGCAGAAGGCGAAGTCACGTCATGAAACGCCATTTCACAATCCGGGCGTGCACGAAGTGGATCGTTTTCCTTTGCCCCTTGGCGACGCAAGGCCGCGCACAAGCCGGGTTCGATCCCTCGGGCGATTACCGAATCTCGCTGACCCGGGTCCGGCGTATCGAAGCCAGGCTGTCCACGGCGATTCGCACGCCGAACCTGCAACCGGCCGAGTGGATCATTGAAGCTACCATTC
This sequence comes from Phycisphaerae bacterium, assembly GCA_024102815.1. NCBI lineage: Bacteria > Pseudomonadati > Planctomycetota > Phycisphaerae > Phycisphaerae bacterium. Next base: position 199,242 of record JAGFJJ010000076.1, on the reverse strand, counting down.
CTCCTGAATTGCCTATCCAGCGTAACATCGACCTGAATGTGGCTGCATACGGCAAAGAGCTGACCGAGCAGCCCATCGAAGAACTCAGTGACCTGCACCGACGCGTTCTACTCGTACGAGTCCCTCAACCGGAGAGTGGTGAACCTGCACTTCATGTAACGCACTCGTACACCGCTACGCTTTTCAAGCGACAGCTCGTCCGGGGCCGACCACTCGCGCCTGTATCCGATCTTGATGAGGAAACACGCAAGTTATTCCTCCGGTCTACGCCCACGACAGATTGGGACGTCCCCGCTTTCCTGTCGTGGCTGGATCGCGCCGGACTGAGAGCCAGGAAGGACGAGCGGGATTTGGCCTTTGCCTACCGTGCTTTCCGCACCTTGGCCCGCGATGGCCGGTATCAACCGGATCCCCCGCACCGCCGCCCGTCTGAAGTCTGCCAGTCTGGCAAGACCGACTGCGGAGGCTTTTCCCTGCTCCTGACGGCCGTGCTCCGAGCGAACGGCGTTCCCTCACGAACGCTCTGGGGCCGGTGGGCCAAGTCGCAAGACGGTAGCTACGGCCAATGGCACGTGACCATGGAATTCTTCGCCCGGGGAATCGGCTGGGTCCCGGTGGAACTTACCGGGGCGATTACCTGGAAGGGAATCGACATCGATAGTTGTTTCGGTCGGGACGGCGGCGAATTCATTGCGTTTCACGTCGACCCGGACCTGATCATCGACACCGGTCCCTTCGGGCGCCAGCCCGTTCCCTGGCAGCAAGGACCCGTCTGGTGGGTCCGAGGCAAAGGAACCACGGCCGGGGCTGCTCTCGAAGACCGCTGGGTCGTGCACGACGTTCCCTCCAAACCGTAGCGAGCGTCCAACTGCAACGCGCACGCAAGAACGCCCGGAGCCGACACATACCGTTTTCGTTCCACCACCCTTTCAACTATAATACCGGTCGGACTGCGCCACCCTTCCGCGGCGAGGCTCCGCGAAGCCGGGTGGGACGTTCACTCGCAGGGCCCCGCCGTGGGTGTAACCGGGCGGGTTTCTCCGGCATTTTCCATGATCGATCGTTCTCTGATTCGCAATTTCAGCATCGTGGCCCACATCGACCACGGGAAGAGCACCCTGGCCGACCGCATCCTCGAACACACCGGTGCGGTCACCAAGCGGGAGATGCGCGCCCAGTTCCTCGACGACATGGATCTCGAGCGGGAAATGGGCATTACCATCAAGGCCAACCGTGCCACCGTCGAGTACAAGCACGGCGGCAAGGCCTACATGCTCAACCTGCTGGACACGCCGGGCCACGTCGACTTCCACTACGAGGTCTCCCGGGCGCTGGCCGCCTGCGAGGGCGTGCTCGTGCTCGTCGACGCCACCCAGGGCGTGCAGGCCCAGACCGTGGCCAACGCCTACCTGGCCCTCGAAGCCGACCTCGAAATCGTCGTGGTCATCAACAAGATCGACCTGCCGGGCGCCTCCCCGGAGGATGTCGCCCTCGAGGTCGAGCAGGTGCTCGGCCTTGACGCCTCACAGGCCATTTTCACGAGCGCCAAGACCGGGCAGGGCATTGATGAACTCCTCCAGGCGGTCATCCACCGCATCCCCCCACCCAGGGGTGACCGCAAGGCCCCCCTTCGGGCCCTCATCTACGATGCCAAACCCGACGTCCATCGCGGGGTCATCTGTCACATGCGTATTTTCGACGGCACGTTCAAGCGTGGCGATCACGTCCGGCTGATGGGGGTCGAGCGGGAGTACATCGTCACAGAAGTCGGCAAGTTCGCCCCGAAGGCCAAAGCCGTGGACTCGCTCAGCGCCGGAGAGGTCGGCTACATGGTCGCGGGGATCAAGACGCTCGCCGACGTGAACATCGGCGACACACTGACCCACGTGTCCCGCCCCACCGATCACGCCCTGCCCGGCTACCAGCCGCCGCAGCAGATGGTCTTCTGCGATTTCTACCCCGGCGTTGGCAGCACCACCGAGCAGCTTCGCGAAGCGATGGAGAAGCTCTGGCTGAGCGACAGCTCGTTCACCTACCAGACCGTCGGCTCGGACGCCCTGGGCATCGGTTTCCGCTGCGGTTTCCTCGGCCTGCTGCACATGAAGATCATCCAGGAGCGGTTGGAACGCGAGAGCGACGTGGCCGTAGTCCAGACCGCCCCCACCGTCACCTACGAAATCCTCATGACGGATGGCGAGGTCATTCGAATCGAGTCTCCGGCCGATCTGCCCGAGATGACCCGCGTCGAGGAAATCCGCGAGCCGCACATGCGTGTGCAAATGATCGTCCCAGCCGACTGTGTGGGGACGGTCATGCAGCTCAGCCTGGAGCGCCGCGGACGGCAGGTGAAGACGGAATACCTGTCCACGACACGGGTCATGCTGACCTATGACATGCCCCTGGGCGAGATCATCTACGACTTCTATGACAAGCTGAAATCCTGCACGAAGGGCTACGGCACGGCCGACTACGAACTCGTCGGCTTCGAGGCCGGCGACATGGTCCGCATGGACATCCTCGTCAACGGCATGCCCGTAGACGCCCTGTCGGTCATCGTCCATCGCGATAAGGCCGTGCACCGCGGTCGCAAGCTCATCGCCAGGCTCAAGAAGGAGATCGACCGCCACCAGTTCGAAATTCCGCTCCAGGCGGCTGTCGGGGCGAAAATCATCGCCCGGGAGACCATCCGCGCCTTCCGCAAGGACGTCACCGCCAAGTGCTACGGCGGCGACATCACCCGCAAGCGCAAGCTGCTGGAGAAACAGAAGGAAGGCAAGAAACGCATGAAGATGGTGGGCAACGTCTCGATCCCGCAGGAGGCGTTCATGTCGATCCTGAGCCCGGATGACGACTAGAGCTGGCGAGCCGCCGGCGCTGGTTGGCGCGATGTGTTCCTGGCTTCAGGTCGAGCGAGGCGAGGTTGGCCATGAAAGCGAAGGTCCCACCGCCGCCCGACGTATTCGCCTGCCTCGAGCATCTCGCCGACGAATACAAGTCCATGCCGTACGATGACCTGGATCGGCTGGCCGAGCAGCACGCCGCTGATGGCTCAGAACTGCATCGCGATGTCAACTTCCAAGGTCAGACGTACGACGCCCACATCCAATTCGGCCAACTCGGCCTTCCATTGCCCCGGCGCATCGGCGTCGAAATCGTCGTCTGGGGCGAAGGCGGGGGGAACTGGACAACAACGCCGTGCATCTATTTTGAACGCCACGCCTCTGGTCGGATTCGGGACTTTCGAGGTGAGAAATGGAAGTTGTATGCGATGATGCTGCTTGCCGTTATCGCTGCGATCTCCGCGATGGTCACTAAGCTCGTCGGGTTTTGGTGAGACGAGAGGTTGTCGCGGCGACTAATCGAACTCGCCCCAACTCATGGATGACAATTCCAAAAGGACGCTTCCCACGCCTCGCCCGCTCAACGTCATCCTCTACGCCCTCGACAGCCTCCGCGCGGACCACGTCCACGCCTTTGGGTACCCACGGACCGTGTCGCCCAACCTCGACCGCTCCGCAGCCCGCCTCGACGAAACGACGCTCGACGCCGAAACCGAGCGCAAGGTGATGCAGCATCTTCGAGCGCTGGGCTACATCGAGTAGCGCGGAATCCAAGCGCCGCCTTGCGATTTGAATCTCCCGTCCCGATTTCGTAAGCTGAGCGCCGGCTCCATAGGGTGATCAGTCGATTCCCGAAGGAGCTCGACACGGGCCGGAGGACAAATCATGCCACTTCAGAAGTGTGCGCAGTTATCGGCGATCGGTCTGATCGCGCTGTGGGGAGCTTGTACACCGAGTCTGCCTCCCGATATCGGCAGCAACACTAACTCGAATTTCAACACCAACGACAACACCAATGCCAACGACGGGATGACCGATCCCAACCAGAACGACAACGATTCGATGACGCCGGACGAACCGCAGCCCGCGCCCGACGCCCTGCCGGATTTCTCCCTCACGGACGTCAACCCGGCCTCCGCGCGCACGCAGCAGCCCGTCTCGCCGCGCGACTACCTCGGTCAGGTCTCCGCGTGGTACTTCGGCCACTCGACGTGAGGGTACTGCCGAAGCCAGTTTGGCTTCCTCAACCAGATGCAGATGGAACTCGACGCGATCGACACGGCCATCCCCATCAACATCCTCGGCGTCAACGAGCGCGGCCTCGAATCCGGCAACGCCGGCATGGTCGAAGGGCGAACGCTCCCCTGGCTCCAACCGCCCGCCGATCAGGACGTCTGGACATTATGGCAGGTGGAATACCGCGACGTGGTCATCCTCGGACCGGGCAACGAGCACATCACCTCGTATAACCTGACGGTTTACGACCTGGCCGATCCGGCCAATTGCGAAGAATTGAAGGGGCTGCTCCTGGAGGCGGTAGAGTAAGCTGGCCTCGCACGGCTCATGAAGGACGGTCAGCGTGCCCGAGCTTTCCTGGCGTGAACACGGGAGTGGATGGGAATCGAACCCACCAGATGCCACGTTAATGACACCTCAACGGCTTTGAAGGCCGCGGGACCCACCAGGCGTCCGGACACTCCCTCGGACCGGGAACTGTAACCGACGCACCCGCCGTCGCCAACGAGCCGCACCGCGCGCCCGTCGGCTGCCACCAGAGGCCGAGCCGCCCGAAGGGCACTTCAAGAACCACCCCCGGCCGCGTCAACAAGAAAGCCCTTCACGCCACCAAAGCGCAAAGGGCTGTTGTTCATTTCATCGACATCGCGGAATCCGGGATTCCGCCCGAGTCGTCGCCCTGTCGACGTTCGCTTCAGGGCACGCTCATCGGCGAGAGGTTGTCGAGGAAGCCCTCCAGCTTCCGTGCCCGGACCGGGTGCTGGAGCTTGCGGATGGCCTTGGCTTCGACCTGGCGGACGCGCTCGCGCGTGACCTTGAAGATCTTGCCGACTTCCTCCAGCGTGTACGTGTAGCCGTCGCCGATGCCGTAGCGGAGCTTGATGATCTCCCGCTCGCGGTAGGTCAGCGTCTTGAGCACTTCCTCGACGCGGTCCTTGAGCATTTCCCCGCCGGCCTGACCCACCGGGTTCTCGGCCGAGCCGTCCTCGATGAAGTCGCCGAAGTACGAATCCTCGCTCTCGCCCACCGGACGATCCAGCGAGATCGGATGGCGCGAAATCTTCAAGACGCGCCGCGCTTCGGAAACGGGCATCTTCGCCCGCCTGGCGATTTCGTCGATGGTCGGCTCGCGGCCCAGGTCCTGAAGCAGCTCCTTGCTGATGTTCCGCAGCCGGCTCATCGTCTCGATCATGTGCACGGGAATGCGGATGGTTCGCGCGTGGTCGGCAATCGCCCGCGTGATCGCCTGGCGAATCCACCACGTGGCATACGTGCTGAACTTGTACCCGCGCTTGTACTCGTATTTGTCCACCGCCCGCATGAGACCCGTGTTGCCTTCCTGGATGATATCCAGGAAGCTCAGGCCGCGGTTTCGATACTTCTTCGCGATGCTCACCACGAGCCGCAGGTTGCCCCCGGAGAGCTTCCGCTTGGCATCCTCGTACTCGGAGAACACGCGCTCAATGGACTTCAGCCGCTTGCCGAGGCTCTCCGACTTCTCCAGGCAGAGGCTCTCGATACCCGCCAGCTCGTCCTTCATTGCGTGGAAGTCCTCGTCGGACAGCGTGCGCTTCTTCTGCTGATTGGCGAGCCGATGCTCGATCTCCACCATCTTGCGGTGCAGGCCGCGAAGTTTCTTCATCAGGGGCTGAATGCGGCTCGTGCGCAAGGAGAGCTCCTCGAGCAGCTTGGAGACCTTCCGCCGCGTGGAGCGCATTTCCGCCTCGACGGCGCGGCGCTCGCCCACCTTTCGGGTCTGCAACACACGCTGCCAGGCCTCCTCATTGCGCTTCATGAGCACGCGCACGGTCTCGAGGTTGACCGGAATCCGCGCCCCGATGCGCGACTTGGCCGCGTGTTCCGAAGTTGAGATCTTCATCGTGCGATCGAACGGCAGCCGCCCTTCATGCACCTGCTGGAGAATGTCCACCGCCAGCGTCGCACAGTAATCGCTCTCCAGGACCTTCTGCCGGAATGCCATGCGCGTCAGCTCGATTTTCTTGGCCAGGCGGATTTCCTCCTCCCGCGTGAGCAGGGGAATCTCGCCCATCTGCGTCAGGTACATCCGCACCGGATCGTCGATGCGCTTGGCCCCGACTTCCGCCACGACGGCTTCGATATTGAGGTTCTCTTCGTCGTCGTCGCCGGATGCCGAATCGGCGGACTGCGGCTCTCCTTCCGCGCTGCCGCGAGCCTCGGCCCGGGCCTCGGCGCGCTTGCGCTCAAAGCGCCGAGCGTCCGCATCGTCCAGCGTCTCGATCTTCTCGTCCTCGAGGCGCATAAGGATCAACTCGAGCTGCGTGGGATCAACGGCCTCGTCGGGGAGGATACGGTTCATCTCCTCCCAGGTGACGAAGCCCCGTTTCTTTCCCAGGCGCATCAGCTCGGCCACCGCCGCCTCGATGGGGCTTTCAATCTGCCCGACTGCCTCAATCATGCCTGCTCCACCACTTTGGAATCCGGCGCAGCGGGATCAATCCGATCCGGGCCGGGTACTCGCGGGTGCGATGACGCCAGCCGCATTCCTGCGAAATGCCGCCGCGATCGCAATCCCTCGCTCAGGTTCGTCAACCGAACGCGCTCCTCGTCCGCGTTCCCATTTCCGTTCAGCAGCTCACGCTTGTCCGCCTGGATCGCCAGGCGCCGGCGCTCGTCGTTGATCTTGTCCAGCGCCACGCGCAGCCGCGCCGCATAATTCGCTTTTTCCAGGCCTCGCTCGGCCAGTTCCGCCAATCGCACGACGTCCGCCGGATCGTCGCAGCGAATCAGCACGTCCTGAAGTCGAAACTCTCCCAGGTCCGTCGCCGCTCCTCGGATTGCCGAGAGCAAGCGTCCAAACTGGACGTCCTGCGGCGCGGCCGTAGAGAGAAAACACTCGATCTCCGAAAACAAGCCGGGCTCCGCGAGGACCACTTCCAGAAGCTGCACCCAGCCGTTGCTATCATCGCTTCTATCCCCATCGCGGACGGATCCCGCGTCCCTGTGAACGGAAGCAACGTCTCCACCCGCCGCCGCTCGCCGCGAGTGGCGACTCAGCAACGCCGAGACCTCGCCCGCATCGATTTTCAGGAGATGGCTGACCTGGTTGACGATCAGCCCTCGTTGAATGGCATCAACGGCCCCCCCGGACCAAACCTCCCCGACCGTCTGCAGAAAACGCTCCAGAGCCTCGCGACGCCCGGCGTCCGACGCGTTACCGTCGAATCGCGCATGCGTCGCCGACCATTTGAATCTTAGCGCCTCGACCGCACCGTTCAACACGTCCGAAAAGCGCTCCGCACCGCACGACAGCACGAAATCCGCAGGGTCCTTGCCTTCCGGCACCTGTGCCAGCGACACGCCCAGGCAGCGCGGCAGCGCCACGCCGATGGCGCGGTCGGCGGCGGTCTCGCCCGCCGCGTCCGAGTCGAAGACAATCACCGCCTGCTCGCCGAAACGCCGGAGCAGATCAACCTGCCAGGGCGTCAGCGCCGTTCCCAGCGTCGCCACTGTTTCCGTGAAACCCGCCTGGTGAAGCAGCATGCAATCGGTGTAGCCTTCGACCAGTACGGCCCGCCCCTTCGTGCGGATGCTCTCCCGTGCAAGATCAATGCCATAAAGCCCCCGTCCTTTGTCGAACAGGAGCGTCTGTCTCGTATTGATGTACTTGGCGGGATCATCCCCCAGCGTCCGGCCGCCGAATCCCAGCACGCGCCCCCCCGCGTCGCGAATGGGAAACATCAGACGATTGCGGAACGTCGCATATACACGGCCTTGCTCGCTGGTGCGAAGCAGGTCCGCCGCCAACAGCAGCTTCTGCGAGAACCCGGCCTTGAGTGCCGCATCAATCAATCGCTGGCCATCGTCGACCGAGAGCCCCAGTGAAAACGACTGCGCCGTTTCGCGCACGATGCCGCGGCGTTCCACGTATTCACGTGCCGAACGACCGATATCGCTCGACCATAGCTGGCGCGAGAAAAGCTGCTGCGCCCAGGCATTAACGCGAATCAACTCCGGACGGCCGATCTCGCTGCTGCCACTGCGGCGCGACTCTTCTTCGATGCGCACGCCCGTACGGTCTGCGAGCAGGCGCATCGCATCGACGAAGGAAACCTGTTCGCGCTCCATGACGAACGAGAAGAGGTCGCCGCTCTTCCCGCAGCCGAAGCACTTGAAGATGCCCAAGTCCGGATTGACCGTGAAAGAGGGTGTTTTCTCGTTGTGGAAAGGGCAGAGCCCGACCCAACGTCGCCCGCTGCGACGCAGAGACACGTGCTCCCCCACCACGTCGATCAACGACGCGCGGTCGAGGATTGCCTGTTTTGCTCGTGCCAGACCGCGCAAGTGCGAAACACCCAACCCGACCGCTACGCCGGCCGGAACCAATTGCCGAACGACGTTCGATCAGACGGACGATAAACTGTAAAGCGAAAAAATCAACTGGGAATTTGCCAGCATGATGAAGAATCCGGGTGAATTATAACCCATGATTCCCGGACGGTCAAATAATCGACCGCGGGACGGACTCCATATCTGCATCCCGACCCGCCTCTGTGAAATGCACTTAGTAGCCCACCGCGAGGCGCTGCCCGCCGCTGTACCCGAGGAAGTTCAGGAAAACCTCCTGCGGCAGTACTGGGATCGCCAGGTTGTTGGCCGTTGTTACGACCCGCTCATAGCGATCCACGGCCTCCTGCATCCGCCGCGCCCGCTCCGCCTCTTCCGCCGACGGGTTGATGGTCGTTCGCGGCTTGCGCGGCTCAGCACCAAGAACCACGAAGTCGGTCAGCGCCGTTGGCTCGCTCACGAGCTTTCCGCCCCAGTTTTCGATCAGTGCCTCGATGATATCCGCGCCATTCGGATCGGGTGTGCCGTCGTGGTCCAGATCGAACGCCCCGGCCACGGCGAAGCTTAACGCTCGATCCGCGTCGTACACCGGATTGGCGATCAGATCTCCCTCCAGAACTACCTGCCGCGGGTCGACCCAGACCTTGCGACACTCGGCCGAGGTGTCCTCCATCGAGACGACCTCGATTCGCGCCTTGCCCCGACCGCTCGCAGGAATCCCGTCCTCCGCCGTGTAGACAGTGAATTGCAGTCCCAGCGTCAGGCGGTCCTTCCGGCCGAGGTTGATGTAGACGACTTCGTCTCCCGGAATCGCTGTCAGCACCATTCCGTCGGGCTTTCGCGCCGTTCCCAGCTCTTCCGGCCGGACGAGGAGCTCGCTGAACTTCGCCTGCTGCGCCCGAAAACGCTCCTGAAGCTCCCGATTCTCTTCCTCCAGTGTCGCGCGAGACTGGCGAACCTGGGCCAGGACCGTGTCGTTCTGCTGCAGCCGCTGCTCGAAGTCGCGCTGAAGCTTGTCCTTGGCTTCCTGCTGCTCGCGGCGGAACGCCGCTCGGCTCGTTTCCACTTCCTCTACCTGCCCGGCCATTTCCTGGGCGCGCTTTTCGAACTCGGTCTTCTGCGCCAGGTTGGTCTGGATCTGCTGGTCGACCTGCCCTTCAAGCTCCGCCACGCGATTTTCAGCCGCGGTGCGGGCGAGCTGGCTCGACTTCAACGATTCATAGAGCTTGCGGCTGACCTGAAGCAGGGACAGCCCGGCGTACTCGCCGCTGTCGGGCGTGACCCTGTCGCGCTCGATCATCTTGACCAGCTCGTCGCGCTTAGTGCGAACGGTGGCCACGTTGTCGCCACCCTCGCCGCCTGTCGCGATCTCGGCCGTCTGGCGGCGGGCGTCCTCGAGCAGGCCCGCCAGCGTGGGACCGCCGGGCTTGGCCTCCTGGAACTGCGGTATGGCGTTGCGCTGGCTGCTGGTGATCAGGCGATCAACGTCATCGCTGAGCCGCTGATTCTCGTTCTTGAGCTCTTCCTGGCCGGTGTACAGGACGACCAGAAACACCGTGGACGTAAGCCACAGGGCCACGAACACGATCATCCACACCGTAATGGCGCCAACGCCCTGCTGCACCTTGGCCATTCGAATGCGCCTCCGCTACGTCGTTGGGGGGAAACAACCGTCCCTGGGCATGCCGCATGCGCGTTCGGTGCACGGACCATCCATCGCGGCGGGTGCTCGCGCCCGCCGGCCGACCGGACGCCACTCCCACGGGAAGCGGATTCCCGGGCAAGACGCCGGCCACACGAAGTACCGAACGCTCCAACCCGCGAATTGTGGGCAGGAAAGAGGGCGTGTCAAGGTTCCGTCTGGGGGCTGGGAGGACGCATGAGCCCGCTCCCAGAGCGGATTCTGCTCGACGGGGTGGGCAACCTGAATTCATTGGTTGAAGCCGGGGCGATGCGATGGTCCACGATTGCCCCGGCCGGTCGCACTACCGGGAGCATAGATTTCACAGAGTCCCTTCCGCAAAGCGCGAGCGCCCTGCGCACCATGGGCATATGTCCAATTGGTAAAGGCCCGAGGGCTCCGCGCCAACGTGGCGCGGGGCAAAACATGTCCACTTATGAGAGGAAGGACAATGAGGACAAAGATCTTGAGGAAAGGGGCGAGTTTGCTCATGGTCACGCTAACAGTGCTGCCGCAGCAGCTCGGCTGCATGGGCCCCATGCGGAGAATCGAGATCGGACCCGATCAGGTGGTGATCGAGTTCTACCAAGACGAGCCCACGGTCCCGCCGCAGGAGCCGCAGCCCCAACCGCCGCAGCCCCAGCCGCCTCAGCCAGAGACGCCGGGGCAGCCGGAAAAGCTGACCGAAGTCGGTGACGATCTACCATACATCGACGCGGTGCTGGCCGAGCGTGGCATCGTCGATTATGACATGGTGGCTGAGGCACCCAGCGACCCACTGGTAACAGCCTACGAGCGCGGCGGTTTCAGGGCTTCGGTACGCTTCGTGTCGCCGACCCTCCAGCAAATTTTCGACCGTGAGGAAGGCCTGCCGGAGAAGGCAGTGATCGCGGTTGCCATGCCGGCCGAGGTAACGTTGCCGGCGGGCGACGGCGTCAAGTTCGGCGTCCTCGATACCGGCATAAGCACCAGCGACGGCAGGCCCATCAAACAGGTTCTTCTCATGGGCCGTCTGGACGATCTTCGGGTCTTTCTGACCACGGCGCTGGGGGCCAAGACCCTCTGGGCCGAGGGTACCGATCGGGATACCCGTGAAGCCAAAACCATCAGCGTCGACCTTGCGACGATGCGCGTTATGGAAGTCGTGGATACGGTAGACTTGGCGGCGGAGGCACAGTTGGAGCGATGACCAAGCGGGCACTACTGCTGCTGGTACCGGCTTTACTCACGGCTGGGTGCGCCAGCCTCTCGGTGACGCCGTGTCGCATCACGACTGACAGCCTTCCCGTCGCGCGATTGGTGAGGGCCGAAGACTCTCCAACAGGGCGAGGCATTGGTTTCACCGCGTTTGCCGTGGGGACAACGCCAACAGGCACACTGATCATGAGCGCGCATCACTACCAGCATGATCATGACGGTGCATGGCTTGGTGACACACGGGTCAAGCTTGTCGCTCAAAGCCGCTCGGCGGGAGAAGACGTTGCGTTCTCTGACTGGGCGAGCTTCGAGCAAAGCCGCTCAGCGGGAGACGTTGCATTCTCTGACTGGGCGTGCTTCGAGTATCCCGGAAAGGCGCCGATTGTTCCTGTTCGCGTGGACCCGGACCTGGCTCTCGCGCCCGGTGACACGTTCTTTGTCGCCGGGTTCCCCAAGTGGGGTGGGTGTGTGATGGTTCGCTGCAGGGTCGTGGCGCCGTGGGCGCCGAACCTCCCTTTGGGGGTAGTGTACGCCGTGACAAGCTATAGAGGTCCCTTGGAGGGTATGTCCGGCGGACCGGCAGCGGTAAAGGGTCCCGATGGGCAATGGACCGTCTTTGGCAACCACATGGCTACAGTGAAAACACCCAGGTATGGAGGCAAAGGCGGTGAATGGCTGGCCTCGTTGCCACTCGTTGGCAAGCTGTTTTTCGAGAGGAAAGCGCTCATGATCGGGAGATTTCCCACGCCTGCGGAGTTGGGATTTCCTTAGTGCCGCCGTTTGAGGATTGCGCCTTCGCGTGGCGGGGCTGGTCGAGGGCTCACGGGCCTTGGTTTCGAATACCATGCCCCGCCACGTGCGGCGATTTGCTTATCCTGCGGCTTAAGTCCGGTTGTCGCGGAGTGCAATTCATGCTGGGTTCTGAAAGGTGTCTGTCATGGATCGACATCTTGTCGCCGTCGTCATCGGCGCCGTTTTTTGCATGCAGGCAAGGACTGGAGATGTTCCGCAGAAAACGGGCGCCGGTCCCGCAGGAAACCACGACCTCACTCGGTCCATCGCCGTCGTCGGAGCGAGCGTTTCCGCCGGTTACGGCTTGCCCGCAGAAAGTTCGACTACGCTGGCCGAAGTTGTTGGGGCATACGTTGGGCACAGGGTTCAGGATTTCTCGACGGCAGCGATGTTTCTCGACCCCGCGGGGTGTCGAGTTCGGCAACTCGGGCAGGTTGCGGACGCAGCGCCGGCCCTGGTGATTGGCGCCGACTTCCTTTTTTGGGATGCCTACGGAGACGCGCAGGGAGAAGGCGAAACCAACCTCACCCTACTCGACTCGGCACTGAACGAGCTCGACATGCTGCTTAAGCGCTTCGGTAAGCGGGCTCCGACATTTCTACTTGGGGATATTCCGGATGTCGGCCCGCAGTCCGGGCTGGACAGACGGTTTATTCCTACCAAGGAAACCTTGCGGCTCGCGAATGACCGGATTAGAGAATTCGCTGAAACGCACCCAAGAGTGCAGATTATCCCGGTTGCGCGAGTATATGCGGTGGCCCAATCCCCCACAGGCAGGCTATCGATCGGCGGTCATACCTGGGAGGGATCACAACTAAGTGAGCTCTTTCTACCCGATGCCCTTCACCTTTCGCGTGAGGGGTTGATCGTCATTGGATTCCTCTCGTTACAGCAGCTCATCGAGGACGACCTTATCCGGGAAGACCAAGTCTTGGCTTCTCTGGAGGAACTGCGGGCGAAGCTGAGTTGTTTTAGTCCACCCCACACGAACCGCGTGCCTGAGAAACGTGGATTCCGGCTTTCGCCGGAATGACGAAGTCGAACCGCAGCACCATCACCAGGCACGCAAACGCGGCCCGCCACTCGCCAGGATTGTCCGCACGGCGGACCCTACTCCCTATTGCCCGTTGCCTACTGCCTGTTGCCTTCCCCCACAATCAGCTTCTCGAACTCGCTCAACCCTTCGGCATCGGTCAGCGGGCCGGTGTCGAAGCCGTTGAGGAACTGGTTCAGCAGGCGGTCGGCGTCGCCGGTCAAGTCTTCGGGGCGGGCGTCGCGCAGGGACTCGAATTCCGCGCGCGGGCCGATCCGCATCACCCGGCCCTTGTCGAGCATGACCATGCGGTCCGCGATGCGAAACGCCGAGTCCATCTCGTGCGTCACCACCACGCTCGTCACGTGCAGCTTCTTCGACAGGTCCATAATGAGCCCGTCGATGGCCGTGGAGGTCACCGGGTCGAGCCCGGCCGAGGGCTCGTCGTAGAAGAGAATCTCCGGGTCGAGCGCCGTCGCCCGGGCGAGCCCCGCCCGCTTCTTCTGCCCGCCGGAAAGCTGCGCGGGGCTCTTGTCGCGGTGGGGCAGCATCTTCACCTGCTGCAGCTTCAGCGCCACGACCATGTCCACCACGTCGGGATCGACTTCGGAATGCTCCAGCAGCGGTAAGGCCACGTTCTCCGCCACGGTGAGCGAGTTGAACAGGGCCCCGCTCTGGAAGAGGATGCCGAACCGCTTGCGGATTTCGTTGAGCTGCGGCTCGTCCATCTCGCAGATGGACGCACGCTCGGGGATGCCCTTGAGGCGGTAGCGGATCGATCCGCCGTCGGTCGGCAGTTCGCCGATCAGGCAGTTGAGCAGCGTGCTCTTGCCGCTGCCGCTGCCGCCCATAATGACCAGCGTCTCCCCGCGATGGACGTCGAAACTCACATCGGCGAGCACCACGGCCCGCCCGCCCGACGCCGTGGGAAACTCCTTCCGCACGTTGCGGACCTCGATGACCACGTCCGAAGGTGACGACTTGGTGTCACTCATGCCTGCCGGCGCTCTTCATTCACAGTTCCACATTCCGCATTCACAATACTGCCTTCCGCCTACAGTCCGAACGCATAGAACACGGCCGTGAACACCGCGTCCATGCCGATGATCGCCACAATCGATTTCACTACGGTTGCCGTCGTCGCCCGCCCGACGCCCACCGCACCGCCGCTGACGGTCATGCCTTCGTGGCAGGCGATCAGGCAGATGAGCCCGCCGAACACGCCGGCCTTGATCAGACCCGTGACGTAGTCCTTCACCACCAGTCCTTCGCGGGTCAGGTCGAGATAGGTCTGCGGGGCGATGTCCAGCACGAGCCACGAGGTGAGGAACCCGCCCAGCACGCCGACAATATTGGCGATGACCGCCAGCCCGACGATCATCACCACCGTCGCCACGAAGCGGGGCACGACCAGGAAGTGCACGGGGTTGAGCGCATGGGCCCGAAGCGCTTTGATCTCCTCCGACTCGACCATCGCCCCGAGCTCGGCCGCGATGGACGCCCCGGCGAACCCGCTGAGCACGATCGCCGTCAGCAGCGGGCCCAGCTCGCGCACCATGGCAATGGCCACGATCTGCGCCACGCGATCGAGCTGCCCGAATCGCTGAAGTGTCGGGGCCATTTGCAGTGCGAGAATGCAGCCCATGAACGACGCCACGAGCACCACGATCCCGATGCTCTTGACGCCCACGCGAACCATCTGCTCGGCGATCGCCGCCCGGCGCAGCTTCACGCCGGGAACGAACAGGCCTCGCGCCAACCACGAGATTGTCTCAGCCAGAAGGAGCGTCATGCCTCCTACGCGGCGGAACTGGTCCGAAGTCGAATTGAGGAAGTTCTCGGCGGCCGCGCCTATGGAGTAGAAAAACCGGCCTGCGGCGTGTGAAGGGCGATCCTCATCCGGCGTGAGCGGGCGATCGCTCATCCGCGCAGGGCCTCCTCCTCGGTGGCGTAGATCTTGAAGAACTGATCCATGCGCGTGACCTCAAAGACGCCCTGCACCGGCTCGACAACACCCACGAGGTCCAGCCGCCCACCCTCGCGCCGCATCCGCTTGTAGATTTCCAGGAGGGTACCCAGACCGGATGAATCCATGAACGTGACCGCGGAGAGGTCGACAATCATCCGTTGCGGGCGTTCCGCGGCAAGCTCGACCAGCGCGGCATGAAACTCCGGCGACTGGTCCCGGGCGATGTCCCCACCCGCCCGGACCACCACCGTGTTTCCCTTTCGATCGATAGAGCGTACCGCGTCGGTCATGGGGCGCTTGCGCCAATAGAAAAAGAGCAGTTTATGGGGCCGAATTCTTCGCATGACGGGCATTGGATGCCCCGGTCCCGCCGGAGGATTCAGCCTGACCCCGGCGTTGGTCGTTCTCCTTCAGGTACGTACGCCACGCCGCGACCGCCGCCTGCCGCTCGGACCGGTCCGACTCCGGGCGGTAGGCGAACCGCTGCCCGGTCATTCTCTCCAACGCCACGATGGCAAACAGCCGCACCGCCGGGTCGTCGTCCTCCAGCCGATTGACCAGCGAGGGAAGAAGATCACGGCGCTCGCGGTCGACCGCTTCGCGCATCGCCCGAATTCGGACGGCCGGGTCGTCATCTGCCATGCGGACTCCCAGCTCCCGGCGGTCCCCGCAAGACGGGATAAGCAATAGCGCCGTCGCGAGGCCGAAGACGACAAGGATGCCGCGTTGCACACCGCGCCGGCGATCATCCGCGCGAATCCGATCGATCGCCTCGGTCATGCCCGACAATATACGCAACGCCGTCGCCGGCGAACATGGGCGCTCGTCCCCTGGCAACACTGGGAGCTGCGATGAACGCCTGTTAATCGTGAGCAGGCTCGGTTGAACTGCCGCCGGACGGCCACTAGAATCGGTGCCCGGTTGTCCGCGATCCGACCGACCCCGGATCGCAGCCGTCGCCGGACGGCACCTGAGCCCACGGTTTTCAGCAGACCCGCGACTACGCACGCATGGCCAAGCTACGCAAGAAACTCGGTGAAATCCTGGTTGGGTGGGGCGTTGTGACGGAATCGACCGTCACGGAGGCCCTGCAATACGGCATGGAGCACGGCAAACGCATCGGCGAGGCCCTGCTCGAGCTAAACGCCTGCGGTGAGGACGACGTTTACAAGGCCCTGGCCTCGCAGTTCGGCTGGGAGTTCATTGACCTCGACAAGCGTAAGGTGGACAAGGGTTCCCTCGAGCTCATTCCCGCCAAGATCATTGAAGACTGCATGGTCCTGCCGCTGGAAATCGAGGGCGACCGCCTCAAGGTCATCATGACCGATCCGCTTGATCTTGAGACAATTGATCTTCTGAAGTTTCGCTTGAACAAAGAGATTGTCCCGACGCTCGCCCCGTTTTCCAAAGTCAAGCGCTTCGTGGACAAGTTCGTCAGCGTGGACGGCGACGTGCTTTCCAAGACGATGGCCAGCATCGACCAGGAAGCTCCGCAGTCCGCCGAGGATGCGCTCAAGAAGCGAGAGGATGACGAAGACGCCGACGCGCCCATCATTCGCCTGGCCAATCTGATCATCACCGAGGCGGTGCACTCCCGGGCCAGCGACATCCATATCGAGCCCATGGGCGACCGCGTTCGCGTGCGCTACCGCATCGACGGCGTCTGCCACGTGCGCGATGACATCCCCAAGAACATGCAGGCCGCGGTGATGACCCGCCTGAAGATCATGTCGGGCATGGATATCGCCGAGCGCCGCGTCCCGCAGGACGGGCGAATCAAGATGATCATCGGCGGGGGCAAAATCGACTTCCGCGTCAGCGCCTGCCCTGCCTACCACGGCGAGAGCGTCGTCCTGCGTATTCTGCGCCCGGAATCAGTGCAGATCGGTATTCCGGCGCTGGGCTTCGCCGAGGATGACTACCAGCGATTTCTCGACATCATCAAGCGTCCCAACGGCATTTTCCTGGTCACCGGGCCGACGGGGTCGGGAAAGACGACGACGCTGTACGCAGCCCTCCAGGAACTGAACAAGTCCGACCGCAAGATCATCACGGCCGAGGATCCGGTGGAGTACAACTTCACGGGCATGAACCAGTGCCAGGTGCGCGATGAAATCGGACTGACCTTCGCACGCGTGCTGCGGGCCATGCTCCGCCAGGCACCCAACATCATCCTCGTGGGCGAGATTCGAGATAAGGAAGTTGGGGACGTAGCCATCCAGGCGGCGCTTACCGGCCACCTCGTCTTCAGCACGCTGCACACCAACGACGCGCCTTCGGCAATCACGCGTCTGATCGACATGGGCATCAAGCCGTTCCTGGTGGCCAGCGCCATTCAGGCGATCATGGCCCAGCGTCTCGTCCGCGTGATCTGCTCGGAGTGCAAGACGGTCGATCCCAATCCGGACCCGCGCACCCTCAAGGTGCTCGGATTCAAGGACGAGGAACTGGCCGGCAAGACGATCTACAAGGGCGCCGGTTGCAAGCGCTGCCGGGGCTCGGGCTATCGCGGCCGACTGGGCATCTTCGAGATGCTCCTGATGAACAATGAAATACGCGACCTGGCCTTCAAGAAGTCCACGGCCAGCCAACTGCGCAGCGCGGCGCGGGCGTCGGGCATGCGAACGCTCCTCGAAGACGGCAAGCTGAAGATTCTCTCGGGCGTCACCACGCCGGACGAGCTTGTCCGCACGACCCAGGCGGAAGGCGTCGTGGTCGCGGCATAGCGAAGCGGGATGGAAGGGCGCCGCCGATGGCCGCGCCGTTGGATTCGCATTCACCGGTCCGATCGGATCGCACCGATTCTTCGATCGCGGTCGGCTGAGGATGGACTATGGCAACGTTGCATATCGACCGGCTCCTGGAGACGGTGGTCAAACAGGGCGCATCGGACCTGCACATCACCGTGGGGCGCCCACCCACGATTCGTCTGCACGGCCACATGCGCTCGCTGGAGACCAAGACACTCACGCCGGAAGATACCGTGGCGTTGATGAAGGCCATCACCCCGGACCGCAATCAGCAGGAGCTCCAGGAAGACGGCAGCACCGACTTCGGCTTCGCGTTCGGCGACCAGGGTCGATTCCGCGTGGCCGTGTTCAAGCAGAAGGGCAACGTGGCCATGGTGCTGCGTCTGATCCCCACGAAGCTCCTTACGTTCGAGCAGATCGGCCTGCCCAACATCTGCCGCAGCCTCTGCCGCCGTCCGCGCGGGCTCTTCCTGGTCACCGGACCTACCGGCTCCGGAAAGACGACGACGCTGGCCACGATGATCGACTACGTCAACACGAACCTCGACCGCCACATCGTGACCATGGAAGACCCCATCGAGTATTACCACAAGCACAAGAAGTCGATCGTGAATCAACGCGAGATCGGCGTGGACGTGCCCAGTTTCGCCGAGTCGCTCCGCCGCGTGTTGCGACAGGACCCGGACGTGATCCTCGTCGGTGAGTTCCGCGATCTCGAGACCATCGAATCCGGCATCCGCGCCGCCGAGACCGGCCACTTGGTGTTCGCCACACTGCACACCACCGGCTGCCAGGGAACCATCAACCGAATCATCGACGCTTTCCCCCAGGCGCAGCAGGAGCAGATCCGTGTTCAGCTCTCGACGAACCTGATCGCCTCTTTGTCGCAGGCGCTGCTGCCCAAGATTCCCAAGGGCATGATCGCGGCCTATGAGTTCATGGTCATCACGCCGGCCATCGCCAACCTGATCCGCGAGAACAAGACCTACCGTATCGACTCGGCCATTCAGACCGGGAAGAAGTACGGCATGCAGCTCCTCGACGAGCACCTGTGGCAGTTATATGAACAGGGGTTGGTCACGGCCGAGGATTGCGTGGACCGCTCGCGGCATCCCGGCCCGATGCAGGACAAGATCGACACGCACCGCCGCGGCCTGGATGATCGATCCGGCAGCGGCGAGACCAAGAGTTCCGAGGCAGGAAGTGAAAGTTCGTAGGTTCATCGCCCATGGCTGACTCGACCTCAACAAGCAAAACATCAACGACTCCGGCTGCCAAGTCCGCTAAGGGCGGCAAGAGCCTGCCGGTGGAGCAGCTCCGCGGACGGCAACTGGGCCGCGTCCTGATCAAGATGGGCAAGCTTCGCCGCCAGCAGGTCGAAGAGGCCCTGGAAATCCAGAAGCAGCAGCGCGGACCGCTCGGACAGATTCTGGTCGAGTTGGGCTACATCAGTGAAGACGATCTGGCGATCGCCCTCGCTGCGCAGAGCGGCATGGAGCCCGTCGATCTTTCCAAGATGGAGGTTCCCGCCGAGGTCATCTCCCTGATGACCGTGCAGATGGCTCAGACCTACCGCGCCGTCCCCTTCGAGAAGCTGATCGATCGCAACGAAGTCCATCTCGCCATGGACAACCCGGACAACTTCGTGGCGACCGACGATCTCAAGACGCTCTTGGGTTGCAACATCAAGGCTTATATCTGCCGGCCGGACGACCTCCAGAAGGCCCTGGACCGTTACTACCCCGAGGGCGAGCAGGAATCGATCACCGGCCTGATCGACGAGCTCAACACGGACGAGGACCTGGCTAAGCTCCAGGGCCGTGGCGACAGCATCGATCTCGCCGAGCTCCGCCAGCTCTCCGACCTCAACCCCGTCAAGAAACTGCTCAACCTCGTCCTGCTCCAGGCCATCAAGGAAAAGGCCAGCGACGTCCACTTCGAGCCGTTCGAGGACGAGTTCAAGATGCGCTACCGTATTGACGGCGTACTCTACGAAATGGTACCGCCGCCGCGATTCATCGCCATGGCGCTGGCGTCTCGTATCAAGGTCATGGCCAACCTCGACATTGCCGAACGCCGACTTCCGCAGGACGGGCGCATCGAGTTGTTCCTGAAAGGCAATCCCATCGACCTGCGCGTTTCCGTACTGCCGACCATGTTCGGCGAGAGCATCGTGCTTCGTGTGCTCGACCGCGCCAACGTCCAGTTGAGCCTGGACAAGGTCGGCATGCGCCCGGAGGAGCTGGCGATCTTCCGGCAACTGATCGAAAAGCCCAACGGCATCATTATCAACACCGGGCCGACCGGCTCCGGCAAGACGACCACGCTCTACGCGGCGCTCAACGAGCTGAACACGCCCGATGTGAAGATTCTCACTTCGGAAGACCCGGTCGAATATGACATCGACGGCCTGGTCCAGGTGCAGGTCCGTCCGGACGTGGGCCTGACCTTCGCCCGGGCACTGCGCAGCTTCCTGCGACAGGACCCGGATATCATCCTCGTGGGTGAGGTCCGTGACCTGGAAACGGCACAGATCAGCGTACAGGCCTCATTGACCGGACACCTGGTATTCACCACGCTGCACACAAACGACGCGCCGTCGGCCATCGCCCGTCTGCTCGACCTGGGCATGGAGGCGTTCCTCATCACCGCGACGCTCGAGGCGGTCGTTGCCCAGCGGCTGGTCCGCCGCATCTGCACCACCTGTCGAGAGGCGTACCGACCGACTGAGCAGCAGTTGTTCCAGATCGGGCTCAAGCCAGACGACATCGGCGACAAGCTCTTCTACTATGGAAAGGGCTGCGACTACTGCAACAACACCGGCTATCGTGGTCGAATGGGTATTTTCGAGATCATGGTCCTGGACGATCAATTGCGGGAACTGATTATGCAACAGGGATCGACGGCGCTGCTGCGTCGCGCGGCCATTCAGCGGGGTATGCGAACGTTGCGCGAAGCGGGTCTGGCGGCGATTCTCGAGGGGCATACCTCGCTCGACGAAGTGGTCAAGGAGACCATCGCCGAGGAAATCTGATTCGGTTCGTGGTTTGCCCCGCGTACCGTCGTCCGATTGGGCCATTGGGGTAATCGTCATGGCGAGCTTTGCTTACGAGGCGATGAATCAGGCCGGGCAGGAAGTTAAGGACGAGATCGAAGCGGTCTCGGCCGAGGACGCCCTCGCCAAAATACGGAACCTGGGCTACTTCCCCACGCGCATTCGGGAAAAGGGCGGCCGGGCGAAGACGGCAGGACCTGCCAAGAAGCGCACCAGCGGCGGAACCGGACGTCTCGGCCCCAAGCAGCTCACGCAGTTCACCCGCCAGCTTTCCACACTGCAGGATGCGGGGCTGCCCATTCTGCGCAGCCTGCACATTCTTGAGGAACAGCAGAAGCCCGGCGCGATGAAGCGCGTGCTCAAGACTGTTGCCGAGGACATCGAGGGCGGCTCGACGCTCTCCGAGGCGTTTGCCAAGCATCCCAAGGCCTTTGATCGTCTATACGTCAACATGGTCGCCGCGGGAGAGACCGGCGGTGTGCTGGACGTCATTCTCAACCGATTGGCCGAGTTCCAGGAAAAGGGGCAGAAGCTGAAGCGCAAGGTCATCGGGGCCATGATCTACCCCATGGCCGTCGTGCTGTTCGCCGCAGTCATCGTCGCCGGTATCATGATCTTCGTCATCCCGAAGTTCCGGACCATCTTCCAGGACTTCGGGACAAAGCTGCCCGGCGTCACGGTGGTCCTGCTTTCGTCCTCCGACTGGTTCGTGCGGGGCAGACCCATTCCCGGCTGGCTGGTGCTGATCGGGACACCGTTCGCGGTGATGGCCCTGTTCAAGCTCATCCGCTCATCCAGCGGCGGGCGATACGTCACGGACTTGATCGCACTGAATATTCCGGGCGTCGGGGCACTGGTCAAGAAAACATCCGTAGCGCGGTTCACGCGTACGCTGGGAACGTTGATCCAGGCCGGCGTACCCATTCTCGAAGCCATCAACATCACGCGCGAGACATCCGGAAACGAAGTCTACGCGCGGGCCATGGTCCGCGTGCACGACGCCATTCGCGAGGGTGAGAGCTTCGCCGCCCCCCTGCGCCAGGGCAGGATCTGCGACGCCCTGGTCACCAACATGATTGACGTCGGGGAGGAGACCGGCGAGCTCGACAAGATGCTCCTGAAGATCGCGGACAACTACGAAGAGGAAGTGGACGTCGCCGTGGCCGGTCTGATCTCACTCATGGAGCCGGCCATGGTTATCTGCCTCGGCGGTATTGTGGGCTTCATCGTGATCGCCCTGTTCATGCCGCTGGTGTCGCTGATGCAGTCCGTGCAGGGATAGGATCGGCGTCATGTCGGCGGGTCGTGACCCGCCGGCGAAAACCCGGAATCAACGCGGCCTGCATGCGGGCCGTCGAACGGCGCGGCGGCGGCAACTCGTCCGCCGTCGCTTGTTTGGAGGAACCGAGGAAATCATGCGATTTGCCCCCTTATCCCCCCGGCGAAACGGCAAGGGCGGCGCCAACACACGTTGCGCGCGTTCGGGATTCTCGCTGGTCGAGCTGCTCACGGTCATGTTCATTATCGCCGTGCTCATCGCCATCCTTGTTCCATCGCTGAACGCGGCGCGCAACGCCGCCAAGAAGACGTCCACTTCGGCGCTCCTTCGCACCATCGGAGCGGGCCTCGAACAGTTCAAGACGGACAACGGCCGGGAGTTCAGCCAGACCAATGGCTATCCGCCGTCTTTTGCCCATCCGCCGATCGTCGACGACGGCAAGGAGATTTTCACCCGCAAGGACGCACTGGAGGGCAAGTTCCCCTTCCTCGACAGCAGCTTCCCGCGCGTCTACGGCGCCCAGTGGCTTCCGGCCATGCTCGTGGGCGTGGACGGCAACGGCTACATTTCCCGCCAGAGCGTGCCCAAGCGGGACAATCTCGGGTCGGAGCCCTGGAAATGGTACACGGACGACCCCTTGAGCACCGGCAAAAGGCTCGATCGTCGCCCACTTTATATCGACACGTCCAAGGTGCGCATGCTCGCGACGGAGAAGCTCCCCGGCCGGCGCAACGACAAGCTCTTTCCCGACTGGGACAAGATGAAGGAACTGCCGGTCATCGTCGACGCGTTCGACCAGCCCATCCTCTACTACGCCGCCAACCGAAACGGCACACCCACCAACATGGTCGCCGACGAGCGCGAGGAAGATAATTCCTACACCGGCGACGACCAGGAGAAAGGTCCAGCATACTACTATCACGACGACAACCACGGCTTTACCGGCGACGAGGCTGAGGTCGGTTGGCTGTTCGGCCGCAATCCCCATCCCATCGCCGTGGCGGGGGAAAAGTACACGGCCGATCAGTTGGTCACGCCGCCGCCGGATGACGAACCCGATCCGCAGAAGTCCTTCGCGGGCTTCATCATCAACCGCAAGCAGCTCGTCGAGCTTCGCTCGCTGTACCAGGACGGAAAACCGGTGGATCCCAAGACCCCGCTGCATCCCGTCAACCCGGACAGTTACCTGCTCATCAGCGCCGGGGCGGACGGCGAATGGGGCACAAACGACGACGTAACCAACTTCCCCAGGGAGACGGAATAACCGCAGCCTGCCGCGAACCACGGCGGCGGAACGAGGACGCGCACGATGCAACGACGAATTCACTCCGGGAGCACGCGAGGATTTACCCTCGTGGAACTGCTCGTGACGATCTCCATCATTGCCCTGCTCATCGCCATCCTCATCCCGGCCGTGAGCACCATTCGCAATTCGGCGAACGTCACTGCGCAGAAATCCATGTTCACCGCCATCGACTCCGGCCTGCAACTGTATCGCAACGAACAGGCCCTCGGTGGCGGTCTGCCGCCGTCCTCCGGCGACTTCTCCGGCATGGATCGATGGAAAATCGCCAACCCCAATTCGGAAAGCTCCATCGCTACGCCCGATACGCCCGTGGCCGGGGCGCACCTCCTGCTCCAGGCGCTGGCCGGGCAGGACCTGCTGGGCACACCGGGCTTCCGCGATCTCGATCGTGACGGCTACTGGGCCGATGACACCACCAAGCAACCCAAGACCGCCACCGAGCGCGGCGGACTCTACGCCCTCGACCCCAGCACGCTGGAACCCCAGCAGCCCCGCTACCCCGAACCCAACGGGTCCTATGTCGATCAGAAGATGATTTCCGGCAACGCCCGCACGCTGGAGCAGCTCGAGAATCTGGGAATCATCATTGCCTGGGACCAGCGCGACGATAAGACCGCCAAGCTCAACCTGTTCGTGGACAAGTGGGATCGCCCCATTCTCTATTACCGTGCCAATCGCGGTGGGAAGTTCATGATTCAGGATGAGGGAAAGCCCGGCGTCTATCGCCAGGAAGACAACGGGATCATCACCGGCAGCCGGAACGGCGACCTGACAACGAAGGGCATCGACTTCGGTGGCTCGGCCCAGGCCGGCGGCGAGTCTTATTCACGTATTGCCGACGCCCAGGCGCCGGAGCGCGATGCAACCAAGGATGATGTCGCGAACGCGGCCGTGTGGGACAACACGTTTGCCCGCTTCATTCGCGATCCGCAGCAGGCGCAGATCAACCTGCCCATACGCAGTGACAGCTACCTGCTCGTCAGCGCGGGGCCCGACGGCGTCTACGGCACCAATGACGACGTGGTCAACTGGACGCGGGAGGACGAGTAAGTGCCCGCGCGACCCGTTCGCAATCCGCGAATCGCAATTCATGATGGACGCAACGGCCGCGCCTATTGCCGATTGCCTGATGCCCGTTGTCCTCAATGGAGTCCGCGCAGGCTGAAGCCTGCGGCTCGCTCGGCTTTCACTCTCCTCGAGCTCCTCGTGGTCATCGGGCTCATCGGCGTGCTGGTTTCCGCGATACTCGTGGCCGCGCCCGCCCTCATCGACCGCCACCGCGGGAACAGTACGGAACTCATGCTCACGGCCGTGCGCGACATGGTCGACCAGTTCGCCCGCGAGCAACAGAGCAATCCGACACTCACACGTAAGACGGAGTACCAGAAGCGTTACGGCTTCTACCCGCCGGATGAACTCGAGGTCTTCACGGAAGTCGGCGTTCCGCAGAAACCGCCGGCCAATCGCGGTCCGCTGACAGTCGGCGGCGCCAAAGTAATTCCGGGAGCGACATCCGGCGGCTACACCCCCATGACATTCCGCCTCGACCTCAAGGATCCGCAGCAGCGGGCGCTGGAGCATCGCGACAACGCCGCCCTCGTCCTGGCCATCCAGATGTTCGGGCGCGAATCGAAGGATATGCTCGAGTCGATGAGCGACGCGAACCTTCGCACCCTAGGCTCGGACCAGACCGGTCCGCCGCTGATTTTCCTCGATCGCCCGGACGAACAAGGAAAGCTGAACGACAAGTGGGACCCGGAGATCGACCAGCCCCTCCGCATCATCGTCGACGCCTGGGGTGTTCCTATTCAGTACTTTTCCGAACGCAACTTTTCGACGAGCTCCGATGCGAGGAACGTTTCGCCAAACTACCCCGGCTGGAACGAGGCCTCGACGCAGATGGTCCGCCGCAATGGCAACAAGCCGCTCATCGTCTCGTACGGCCCCAACGGAAAAGACCAGTTGACGGAGGACCTGCTCAGCAGCGCCACGGAAACGACCTCCATGGTCGGCGACTGGATGAACGACGGCCTGGACTCCAGGAAGGGGCGCATCGATGACGCCCTGAACGCCGACAACATCTATCCCGACCCGCGGCTGCGCGACCGACTGGCCGGAACCACGTCGCGATAGGAGCAAGCGCGGAATGCAGAATGCGGTACGGACAACGCAAGGCGCGGGACACGGTGTGGCATCGCCCCTCCGCGCGCGTTCGTCCGCGCGGGGAGGGGCCCGCGGCTCGCAGGAACAGCGTCGGGCCTTCACGCTGGTCGAGCTGGTCATCGTCCTGGCCATTGTCTCGCTGCTGCTCGCCCTGATCGTTCCCGCGACCAACGCCATGTTCCGCGATCGCAAGTTCGCCGACGCGGAGACACTGCTCCAGGGTATGCTCAAGACCGCCCGGGCCGACGCGCTCCGTGCCGAAGGCGTGGAGACGGGGCTTCTCTTCTACCTGGATGCGGGCGGCCGGCAGCGTGTCGTCGGCCTGCGCAAGGAAACCAGGCATATCGGCGAGCCCGCCTGGGAGAACGTATTCGTCATCACGCCCGAGCGGACCTTCGCCCTGCCCGCACCCATCCGCGTCGTTCCCCGTTACGCCGTGGAGCCCCCTGACCCTGATGATGACGCCCATACATTCAGCGATGTCGAACTGGCCAACAACAGCTTTCTCGACCCGACGCCGCCCTACAACGCCAATCAGCGGCATCGCAACGTATTCTCCATGACCTACGCCGGCGACGGACAACTCTTCGTAGACCGAAGCGTGCTGGTAATGGACCAGGACGCCGATGGCGACGGTTATGGCGACGTGACCGACATGTTTGGCGCGGGGAAAGATGACCCGGCGGACCATTACTTCGACCGCGAGGGCGAGCGACAGGAATTCCCACCGTTGAACGGCCTGCCGAGCACCGTCCCTGACAAGAAAAAGCCCGGCGTGCAGGAAGACGAATTCCCGCTCGTGATCGTCGACCCGGCCGAACCCAAGACGGCATTGAACTTCCCCTCGGTGGACGGACTCTTGGTGTACGACGACGATACGTTCAGGGAGCAAACGGATGCCGCCGCGAAGCGGGCGTATCTGCTGGAAACGGCCCGGCCGTACTACGTCAACCGCTACTCGGGAGAAGTCATCCCCGGCCCGCGGGGCGAGGGCACGTTGAGCCCGTAGGGACCGTTGTGCGGACCGGTCGCAGAGGGCGTCCCCGACGCACCGATTTGCTTCTGAGCCGCAGGTTAGAGCCTGCACGAACAAATGAAAAACGACTCACCCATTCGGCTTCCCTCTTTCCGCATTCGGCGCTCTCACTTCGTGCCTTCGTGCCTTCGTGCCTCCGTGCCTTCCTCCCGTGCCTTTTCCCTCCTCGAGCTCATGATCGCGATCGTCATCCTGGGCATCGGTCTGATCATGGTCGCGGCCATGTTCCCCATCGCCTGGAATCGGGCGCGGAACCTGGCGGAATTCACCACGCAGCAGACGTTGACGGCGACGGCCGAGGAATTGTGCAAGCTGCTGCTCCGTGTGGATGGTGAGCAGAGGGACGTCGGGGGTTTTGCAGGGGACTTGAGCGAACACACGACTTTCGGCGGCGGCGACTTTGTCGCCTGCCGGGATACCCGTGTGCATCTGCTGCACATGCAGAACGTCTCCGCGTCGACCTACGAATACGTCCCTGCGCCGGCTCGCAGCGGAAATCGTGACAAGCCGGTGGCTCCTCCTTGGCGCATCGAGGGCATGTCGCAAAACACGGGTAGCTTCAACCTGAACCCGCAATTGGATTTGAACTGGCCCAACGACGCCTTTTTCACTCACGGGTTCGGGGCGCCGCAGATCCGCTTCGAGCAGCGTGTTTATCCGCCGATGCAGCCGTACGATTCGAAGAAACTCGAAGACAACACCGGCCAGCCCGATCCCAACGCGCCCGACATCAATTGGGAAAATAATCTGGACGCCCGGCGCTATGCGTTCGCCGTCTTTCACAAACTGAATACCCCTTTGGATCCGGCGATTTGCAATCCCGCACCGCCGGCCGACGAAATTGAGGAAGGGTTGGAAGAAGAGCGCGAGTTTACCATGTACTACGCGACCTTGCGTCGCACGAGACCGACGCTGCGCTTTGCTGTGCAGGATCCGTCCAAGGTGCCCGATCCGCAGGATCCCGCAAGGCCCGTGGAGGTCGAACCGCTGCCTTCCGACGATGACGTGCTCTTCCCTGAGCCCTGGCGCGTGCAGGTGTACTTCCAACCGGCCGAGGATGAGACCAAACCGGTCGGCTTCGAGATCTGGGGAAGCGACGATCCCGCAATTCTCGGACTGAAGTACGAAGAAGGCTCGGGCTTGCCCACCGTGGCGCAGATCAACCACCCGGACTACCCGACAGGCCCGTTGACCATCGACTTCTTCGAGCGCGGGACGGTGATGATCGACGAACGCAACGGGCAGCTTTATGAAGTGACCGAAGTTCGTCGCGTGGGATCCGGCCAGCAGGAACTGGGGCTGCTCACGCTCGACCGTGAGATCGTCGTCAAGGACCTTGATGACAGCCCGTTCAACGGCTCCAACGGTTTTCTCGACCAGGACGAAGCCCTTCGCACCGTCTGGGTCTTTCCTCCCCCAATCGAGCGTGACGGCCAGTCCTACGCGTTCACCGGTGGGTCGCCCGTCGTGGGCATCGACATCGGCTCGCTCTTTGTCGCACCGGGGGACTGATCCGCTCCGTTCCTGCGCGCGGGGCCACCTTCCTATTGCCTATTTCCTCTCCTCCCTTCGTGCCTCAGTGCCTTTGTGCCTGCTCCCCACTGGACCGACACGTGGTTGCGGCGATAATACGGGGGTGCTGCCGGGGGCTGTTGCTTCCGCCCGTCCGGCCAACATTCTCGGTCGTCCCAAGGCGCTCCGAACTTCATGAATAGCAAGATCTTACGTACAGCGTACCGGCCTCGGGCACGAACGCGGCGCAGAGCGTTTTCTCTCGTCGAGCTCGTCGTCGCCCTGGGCATCCTGCTGCTCATGCTCAGCCTGGCCGGGCAGGTCATGAATCTGACCGTGAAATCCACCGGTCAGGCGACCGCCCTGACCGAAATCAACCAGCGCCTCCGCACGCTGGAGGAATCCCTCCGCGAGGATCTTCGCCAGGTGGATCCCAAGCGCTCGGTGATGGTCATCGTGGGCAACCCCGTCAACGCCTACTGGACCCGCAACGGCAAGGAGGCCGACGACGACGGCGACCCGCTGACGGGCTATCCCAACAACTTCGGAGCCATCTACCAGACGCCGGTGGACGCCACCGTGCCCGATCCGATGTATGTCCCCACGCCGCCGCGCGCCGACGTGCTCATGTTCTTCACGTCGCGCAAGGCGCGGAACTTCGTTCAATATCAGTATCAGGACCCGGAGCTTGTCGGCAAGCCGGTCACCTCCAACATCCAGCAGGTCGTTTACGGACACGCGGTCCCCGGCGATTGGGTTCCCGATACCGCCGGAACCACGTGGGAGTTCGACCCGCGGGTCGACCCCCAGGATGCCTTTCCGCATCTGCCCGAATACAACGCCGCGATGCCTCCCGCACAGGAATGGCACCTGGCCCGGCGCAGTGTGCTGGTCGTTCCCACGGAAGCCCCGGCGCCGGTCCAGAATGATCCGCGAAAGTGGACGACGTACGACGGGTCCGTCGGCACCTTCGGCGCCGACGATATTCTCAGGGGCATCAGCGATGTGATGGCTTTCCCGCCTCCCCCTGTGGGGACGCTGACGTTCGAGGATGTCGCTCTCAAGCCGAACGCCAATCCCTCCGGGACGCTGATCGGTGTCGGACAGCCTCCGCTCTATTGGCCCGCGATCTTCGATAACGGCCTCAATCCCGCGGCCCGGAGCCAGCTCGATCTCGACCCGCCGCCGCTCGTCGCGGATCGCCTCAGCGCGTTCTTCCTTCCCAACTGCGCTTCGTTCAAGGTCGAATGGGCGTTCGATCCCGGCAGCGAGGCCGTCGGCGGACGCCTCGACCTGGAGTCTGAAGTTCAATGGATCGATCCCGGTAACACGGGCGAGAAACTGCTGGACGACAACGACGACGACCCCCTGGCCGCACTGGAAGCCTCGCTAGGGGAAGCTGAGGATGCCAGCCTGACCTCCAATTTCCAAGCGGACCGGGCAATCAGATTGAAGGACCTACTCGAGGGTTGTGTCTGGGGTACGAGCGACCCGGACTGGAACGGCTGTCCCGGCGGAGCCTCGGGGTACACGACCAAGCAACGGTTCCAATACGACCCGGCTTGGCCCAATTCCTTGAACACCGGCCCGCGTACCAACGTCCACGTCTTCACCGCGTCGCGGGGACAAGACGGCCTGTTGCCCGAAGGTATCTTCCCCAAGGCTCTGCGGATCACCGTCGATTTATGGGACGCAAACGGCCGGCTCGATCGACCCGTGCGGCACGTCATGGTTATTCCCGTCGGGGGCGAGGATTAGGCGCCGTGCGATGATGGGTCACGTGGGCAAAGCACGGGGCCCTTGAACGGACATTGCCAGTTTACGAATACTGACATGGTGCCGGACATGGGTCCGAGAAATCGATGATTGTCGCCTGAAAATGCGGAAGAACGCCTTCAATCTCGCTTCAAGTCAGTCCGGTAACGGCAGGCGCCGACCGGCAACGGTCATGATCCTCGTTCTGACCGTCCTCGGCCTGCTCTTCGTGACCGGTGTGGCCTTCATGGCCACCATGAACTTCGAAGCATCGATCATCGGTGCGAACAGGGAAGACAAGAAGGCCAGGAACGATGTCGCCCGCGTCGTGGACGAGGCGCAGGATCTGGTGGGCGACACGCTGGCGTCTCCCTCGGCCGGTGCGCTGACGGCAAGCCTGACGGGACAGGGTGCATCGCCTGCCGCGTATGTCGAGCTGCCCGGCGTGCACAATCTCTCTGCGCCCATCGAGCCGTATCCTGACCCCAACACCGGTCTGATGATTTTTCCCTGGTCCACGGACCCGCGGGCACTGCTCGAAACCAATCGCGCGGGTCAAAGCGGGTTCACCGGATCACTCATGCAGGGCGTGACGAACAACGACCCCGACACGGACCCGATCAACACGCTGGTTCCCCCGGGCAGCCAGCCCGATCCCAACGGCTTTCCAAACAAGCAGAACCTGATGTACCTCGACGCCGACGGAGACGGCATCTCCGACAGTCTCGGCTTCGAGATCACCCCCGGCTCGCTGCCCGATCTGAGCCGCCGCCAGTTGCGGGAGATCGCCCGCCTGGTCAACGCCCCGACGAATCCGGAAGGCAAGGTGTTCCTCGGCCTGCGCGTGCTCTCCCACGGCGGCATGGTCAATGTCAACGCCTCGTCACCGCTGACGGTCAGAAACATCCTCTTCCCGCAGGTGGGGGGCGGAAACGAACTCACCAAGCAGTACTTGAAGCTCGGCAACTACTCGACGCTCATCGAGGAGCCGCCGCTGCGCCGCCGCTTCATGCTCCTGCCGGCCGAGGTGCCCCCCACGCGGCTGATCGGCAACCCCTTCAGCAAGGACGCGCAGCTTGGGCAGGGCGACTTCAACGCCGTGCTGGTGAAGAATCCGATCGGCCCGGACAAGTTGGAAACCCTGCGCAACCCGCGCTACTGGACGTACGGCCCCAACGAGTACGGTGCAGATGGCAGCACGCCGATGTGGCAGTACCTCATGTACGCCGACGGCGCCAATCCGAGCGATCCCTCGGCCGACCAGTATGACCGCCGCCATCTCATCACGACCGTCAGCCACGACGACCTGCTCGCCCGGCCGACGATCGTGCGCGACTTCGTGAGGGACAACGTCAACAACGCCTATACCGACAAGCAGATCAATCTGGTGGACTACCTGCTCGAAGAACAGCGCAAGGACCTTCAGACGAAGCAATCTTTCGGTCAACCGCTGACCTGCGACATCCTCGATCGTTTCCCGATCCTCAAGTATCCGTTCGCGCCGAACGCATTCAAGACGCCACCGCCTTCGACGCCGGCACCGCAGGACGAACTGTGCGAATGCCTCATCGCCCAACTGCGCGGCCAGGACGAGTGCAGAATCAACCCGCGTAACGGCCGCCTCAAGCTCAGCCTGCCGTGGCTCCAGCAGTACTGGTCGAGCGGCGTCATCGACCTGCTTCCGCCGCAAAACGGCAGCCGCGTCTCGGTCGCCGGATTGCTGCAAAGCAACTTCACCATGTTGCTCTACAACGCTCGTGGCGGCGCGTGGGACTTCGATCCGAGCACGCCGGAAAACGAATACAGCTTCGCGGACATCAGCGACACGGCCGCAGCGCTGACGGCCAACTTCATCGACTACTTCGACGGCAACGACGAGCCGACGGAGATTTCCACGCGCCGTGCGGACTATCGAACGCGCGGGGCGCTGCAACCGCGGTCGGAAATCGGCCGCGTCGAGAGCGACTCATTCTTCGGCCTCGAACGTCAGCCGTACATCACCGAAGTGGCGGCGGAACTGGTGGACGGGGATGACAATTATAATATTGATGGCGGTACTGACGAAGACGGCTATCTCATTACTGTGGAGTTATTTCATCCACAGGGCCTTAGCATTCTTGAGGGCTATAGACTGAAGATTGGGGATTTCAGCGTCGACCTGCCCACCAGCCAATTTGCTGTTGATGCGTTTCGCGTCGTGGAGATCAAGAAAGACTCGACGGCGGACGCATTCACATGGAGCCCGCTCCCAAGCAGTTTTGAAACTGGCCTTGAGAGCGGTGAACTGTCCCTCACCCAATCCGTTTTTGGCGGACTACAGGGCGGCGGATATTCGATCGATGTTGAGCTGATCCATCGTTTGAGTGGTGCCGTCGTGGACAAGTTCAATATCGTCGTCCCACAGACCCAAGTGGTCTACCGTGCCGAGCGGCTTACGAACACCGGGGACCTCAACCGCTGGTATGCTTCGCTTCCGGTTCCGACCACCGTATTGCAGACAGATGGCAACGAACTCAAGAGGACACTCGGCTATGGCGCGCCCTTTAGCGTGGGCCAGTACGGCGGCGTCAACCCCGTCGAAGCCATCCAGGCCAACATTGCCGAGGACGACATCACCAAGGCCTTCCCCACCACCGGCTCCCTGCTGGCCCTGATGCGCGTGGCCAATTCGACCAGCGAGCCGTTCAACGCCCTGCTCGATTCGTCGGTCGGCACCGGGGGCTACTCCATCGACAACGGGCGCCTGCCCATTTACGACGTGGCCGCGCAGCACCATCTCGACCCGGCCAATTGGACGAACGGACAACCGGGCGAGCCCGGTACGCCCGGCGGGCTGGACTACCTGCCCTGGGGGCAGTTGATCTTCGACTACTTCACGGCCTTGCCGCTTTCGAGTTCCAACCCTTATGCGGATTTCGCCGTGAACCTGGACGTCGCCCAGCTCGAAGCGGCCAAGCCGCAGGTGCAAGACATGGGCATGCGCGTCAACGGGCGGATCAACCTCAACATCGCCCCGTGGAAGGTGATGGAGGGCCTGACGTTCCAGCCCTACGACAAGTTCCCCACGGCCGTCTCCGGCGCCGTCAAGACGGGGCTCGAAACCGTCTTCGGCCCTACGTCGAACTTGCTGCCGGGGCAGACAGTCCCGATCGGCGAGAAGCTGGCCAAGGCCATCGTCTCCTACCGCGAGCTGCGCGAGTTGTCGGTGGCAGCCGGCCAGTCGTTGGCCTACACGGGCGACCCGACGTCGCTGCGGGGATGGCAGACGCTGTCGCCCACCATGCGCCGCGGCACAGGGTTCATGAGCATCGGCGAGCTGGCCAACGTCCGCTATACCAATACAGGCCTGCCGCAGGACCAGGAATTCCGCTTTGACGGCGGCGCCGTGAAGCAGGGCCAATACGGCCAGAGCTTCCTCGAATCGACCGCTCCGCTGATGGCCCTTTCCGAATGGGCCACGCTGCGTTCCCACGTATTTACGGTCTACGGCGTGCTCCGCGGCGAGCTCGATCCGACGCTCGTCAAGGACAACATGACGCCGGATGAACTTCGTGCGGCGATGCGCGACGCCGACAGCCGCGCATTGCGTTTTCAGGAAACGGTCGACCGGCTCCCCCTTCTGTTGGGCAAGGAGCAGACGGATCGCATCGGCGACCGCACGATCGGCCGATATGTCGATGTCCGCGGGAACTGACCGCGGTCTCGGATCCCATGCCTTCCCACAGGCACGCCGATCGGACTCGCGCGGCCAAATCGCCCGTTGAACGCAAGTTATGGGCCGTGCGTTTCGGCCCGGATATCGCCGCATTCCGGTTGGTATCGAGGTTTTTGTGCGGCTATAATGCGGGGGAAACCTTGGGGGGGAAGTCCGTGACGGCCGCGTCCGTTGCGGTCGAAGTGGACGCATCCTGAACCTGCTCGCCCTGCGGGTCGGCTCCCACCTCCCTCAACATCGCGACAATACGGAGCAAAGGGAATGCAACTGCGCAAGTGGAACACTGCGAGCGTCGCGCTGCTGTTCAGTGCGATCGCCGGGGCCGCGGCCACCGCCCAATCCATCGACGATCGAACCGACGCCCCTCGATCGGTCAAGACCGGGGACATCGTCCGCGAGTGGGACTACACCGCGGAAGAATTCTCGCCCCTGGCGGATGCGGGGCTTTCGCCGCTGGCGGCCGGATCGTGCCAGCTCATCGGCGGCGCCGATCAGAACCTGCCGCTGCTCCAGCTTCAATATCGCGGCAACGTCTTTCGCATCGAACGCACCTCCGAGCTCCAGGAGATTCGCTTCCAGTTGGCCTTCTGCGGACTGGCCGATCTGTCCTTCTCCGTCCACCGCTCGGATCTCGGCGCCAATCAGTACGTTCATGTGTACACCGGACCGCTCACGACCGTGGCCGCTCCGAACTGCGGATCATGCCCCTGCACCGGTACGTTTACGTCCGGTCTGCTGACGCCTCCCGTGATTCTTCAAGAGGGCTTCGACTACGCTATCGGCGTAACGTGGAGCACGACGCCCATCCGCGTCTTCCGCGATGTCGAAACCTATCCGATGGATTTTCCCGACGGCAGCGTGCGCGGTTCGATCGGCTTCGGATTCAACCCCGGCCCGCCCCTCGGTGAGGACATTACCATCCGCGTGGCGCCGTTCACCGGTGGCGCCTGGCAGATGCAGGTGTGCATCAAGCCGAAGCCGGGTGCCTGCTGCCTCCCGGGCGGAGCTTGTCAGGACGACATGACCGAAAGCGCCTGCCTCCAGGCGGGTGGCAAGTTCACGGAAGAGACCCTGACCTGCGCCGACTTGGCCAACCCGCCGGACGGCGGACTTCCCCTGGGTTGCCCGCTGGCTCTGGGCGCCTGCTGTCTCGATACGAACTGCGCCAACAACGTCGACAAGTTCTCCTGCGAGGATCAGGGCGGACTCTGGAAGCGCGGCCTGACGTGTACCATCGATACCTGCCTGCCCACGGGTGCGTGCTGCCTTCCCGATGGAACCTGCGCGGAACGCTCGCGGATTGACTGCGAAACGCCGCCGTCGGGCGTACTGGCAGGTATTTTCCAGGGCGATGATACGAACTGTGCCGAGGTCGACCCGGCCTGTGGTCTCGGCGCGTGCTGCACCGACTCGATCTGCCTCGATGTCTCCCGCGCCGCGTGCGCCAGCGTTCCCGGCGTGTGGGGCGGCAACGGCTCCAACTGCGACGCCGGCGTGTGCGACCCGGTCGGCGCCTGCTGTCTGGGCACGACCTGCCAAGACGACCTCAGCCTAGCCGACTGCGTGGACCTGGGCGGCATCTACCAGGGCGACTGGTCCCTCTGCAACGCCCTGCCTTCGCCTTGCGGCAAGGGCGCCTGCTGCCGCGCCTCCGGTTGCACCGAGACGACGCAGTCTGCTTGCGAAGGACTTCTCAACGGCGAGTTCCAGGGCGAGAACACGAGCTGCGCGACGCTCGACCCGCCTTGCGAGGGCATCTGCTGTTTTGAGGGCGAGTGCATCGACTTCGCCGTGCCCGACGCCTGCGGAGAAGTCGGCGGCACATTCGTGAACTACGGCCAGTCGTGTCGGACTAATCCCAGTCCCTGCGCGCCTGCCGGCGGCTTCGCGTCAGAGGGCGCGTGCTGCCTGAACGACGAAACTTGTGTCCACGTTGCAGGAACCGCCGCGGGTAGCGTTGCGGGATCGGCCGAATACTTGTGTCTCACCAAACTGTCGGGGAAGGCCTTCACTCCCGATGCCATGGACTGCGATGGCGTCACCTGCCCTGCTCCGCCGCTCGAAGGTGCCTGCTGTTTGCCGAATGGCGAATGCTACGAAGTCACGGAATCGGCTTGTACGGGTGCAGGCGGAACGTTCCAGGTCGGCATGACCTGTTCGCTCCAGCTCTGCGCCCGCGGCGCATGCTGCAACCCGGACGGCACTTGCGACGATGACGTGTCGATCTCCGCATGTTCCACCAACGACACCAGCTTCTTCGATGGCGCCGCGTGCAGCGAAGTCTCTTGCACGACCGGCGCATGCTGCCTGCCGACCGGTGCGTGCGGACTGTTCACCGAACGCGGCTGTGCCGCCCAGGGTGGACAATACGCCGGCAACAACACGACCTGCGACGTCGGCATCTGCGATACCGGCGCCTGCTGCATCGAGGACGGCAGTTGCCTCAACGGCAGCATCGCGGCCGCGTGCAACAACGTGGGAGGAACGTTCAACCTCGGCGCCACATGCCAAGCGGCCATGTGCCCCCAGGGCGGAGCCTGCTGCGTGCAGGGCAAGTGTCGCCAGCTTACCGAGGAAGCCTGTGCCAACCGCGGCGGGTTCCTCTTTGGCATCGGCCAGGCATGTACGACCGGACTGTGTCCGTTCGGTGCCTGCTGCGAGCCCAACGGCGATTGCGTGGACACTCCCGCCTTCGCCTGCAACGACACCGATCAGACCTACCGCGCGGGATTCTCCTGCAACAGCCCCGGCGTATGTCCGGGAACCGGCGCCTGCTGCGTGCCGGGCGACGGCTGCCAGGTGCGAACACAGTTGGGCTGCCAGCAGCTCGGCGGCGTGTTCAACGGCCTCGGTTCGACGTGTTCACCGATCGATCCCTGCGAATCCGGCGCCTGTTGCTTTGACAACGGGCAGTGCGTCACCAACCGCCGCTACCAGTGCGATCAGGCCGGCGGCGATCTCCAGCCCGGTGAGACCTGTGCGACGAGTCCCTGCCCGCCGGCCCGGGCCTGCTGCGGCGCCAACGAAAGCTGCACGCTCCTGACCCGCGCCGCATGCGAGGCGACACTCGGCAACGTCTTCCTGCCCGTTCAGCTCACCTGCAACTCGACCGTCTGCGACGTCGGCGCGTGCTGCCTGTCCGACGGCTGCTGCGTGCCCAGCGTCATTCAATACGAGTGTCTTGTCGGCCTCGACGGCGCCTCGTATGCGCCGGGCACGGCCTGCATGGCCGCCGACTGCCAGCCGGTCCCGCCCACCGGCGCCTGCTGCGATGGCGGCAGCTGTACGCTCCAGACCGAAGCCGACTGCAACACTGCGGGCGGTGTCTACCAGGGCGATGACTCCGCCTGCAATATGGCCATCTGCCGGACCGGCGGATGCTGCGCGTACGATGGCACGTGCTCGAACGGCCTCGTTCGATCTGAGTGCGACGAGATCGCTGGCATCTTCTCGCCGGGGCTTACATGCGGACCGGGCGGAGGATTCCAGTGTCCGGTGCTCGGCGCCTGCTGCGAGAACGACGTCTGCACCGACGGCATCACGCTCGGCCAGTGCAACGGCGCCTACGGCGGAGCGGGCTCGCGATGCTCGGCCGACTCGTGCGATGTCGGCGCATGCTGCCTTCCGGTGGGCACACTCGGCCTGGCTTCCTGCCAGAGCTACGCTCGGCTCGTGTGCGATGAACAGAGCGGCTATTTCCGCGGCGCCGGGATCACCTGCGAGAGCGACACCGACCCCGTCTGCGCGACGGGCTCCTGTTGCGCGTCTGACGGCACGTGTACGGAAGGTGTCGTCGAGGAGCAGTGCGATCCGTTCGAGGACGCGTTCATGCTGGGCGTGCCCTGCGACACCCGTGACTGCGTGAAACGTGGTGCGTGCTGCTACGAAGACATGGGCGAAATCTGCGAGGTACTTGAACAAGCCGACTGTACCGCAGCGCCAAGGAACGGTTTGTACACGGGCGACGCAACATCGTGTGACCCGGCCGATCTCTGCCTCACCGGCGCCTGCTGTCTGCCCGACGACACGTGTGACGACCAGAATTACACGCGCTACAAATGCGAACAGGCCGGCGGACTCTACGAAGGCGCAGGCGTCGCGTGCGGGCCGGGTGTCTGCACGCTCGGAGCCTGCTGCCTCGCGGACGGCTCGTGCGAACCCGCCACACTCCAGGTCGAATGCGAATCCGATCTGTCCGGCGTGTGGCACACGGGCGTGGGCTGCTCGGCGGGCGTCTGTCCGCCCGTGGGTCCGTGCTTCATCCTCGGCGAGGATTGCCGACTGACCACCGCCGCCGCATGCACTTCGGCCGGCGGCGTCTACGCCGGTGACGGACAGACCTGCCCGGTGCTCTCCTGTCAGCCCGGCGCGTGCCACGAGGGTGGCACCTGCCTGCTGGTCAACGAGAGCGACTGCATCGCGCTCGGCGGCGTGTTCGACGGCCCGGGCGTCCTGTGCCCGCGCGGCGGATGCTGCAACGCCGGCTTCTGCTCCGACCGGTCCCAACAGGAATGCGACACGCTCGGCGGAAGCTACCTGGGCAATGGCGTGGATTGCTTCGACGGCCCGTGTGACGAAGGCGGTTGCTGCCTGACCGACGGCACCTGCGCGGATACCTACCGCGCGGACTGCGCCGATCGCGGCGGCCAGTTCAATGACGGCATGGCCTGCGGCAGCCTCGCCTGTCCGCAAATCGGCGCGTGCTGCGCTCCAGGCGGATGCCAGGAAATCACCGAATTCGGCTGCACGGCCATCGGTGGAACGTACGAAGGCGACGGGACGACCTGTTTGCCCAATCCGTGCGTGACCGGCGCGTGCTGCCTCAACGATGGCTCCTGCGCAGATACGCTCGAGGCCGACTGCCAGGCACAGGGCGGCCTGTTCAACGCCGGCGAGGCATGCGGGGCGTTTACCTGCCCGGCGACCGGCGCCTGCTGCAAGGACGACGGAAGCTGCGCGGTCCTCTTCGAAGCGACATGCATCGGCACGCTGGGCAATGTGTACCTGGGCGATGACGTCGCTTGCGATGTCGACGCCTGCACGGCCGGGGCGTGCTGCAAGAACGACGGTTCCTGCACGGAGTTGCTGCCATCGGAGTGCACCGCTCAAGGTGGTGACTTCATGTCCGGCACGGATTGCGCGTCCAATCCCTGCCCGCCGGGCGGGGCGTGCTGCGGCGCGGGCGGCTGCGAAATCCTAACCGAGGACACGTGCACGCAGATCGGCGGCTCGTATCAAGGCGATGGAGTGAGCTGCACCTCGCCGGATCCCTGCGCGACCGGCGCCTGCTGCGTACCCGGAGCAGGTTGCCTTGAGGATCTTACCGTAGCCGAGTGCCAGGCCATGCCGGGCGGAAACTATATCGGCGACAATACGACCTGCTCGCCTGATCCCTGTACGGTCGGGGCCTGCTGCGACGCCGGATCGTGCTCCGTCATGTCCGAGGCGGATTGCCTCGGCATCAGCGGGGCGATGTACGAGGGCGACGCTACGACGTGCACGCCGAACCCCTGCAACTTGGGTGCCTGCTGCGTGGGCAGCAACTGCGTCGAGCTCTCCGAGGCTGCCTGTATCGCGTCACCGGGCGTGTTCCAGGGTGAAGGTGTGGCCTGCACGGTCGACACCTGCGCGGGCATCCTCAACATTGTTTCCTCCGATCCTGCGTCCGGAACGTTAGATGCCCGCGAGCCGCACCCGGCCGGCGATGCAGCAACGGAGCAAGGCTACTCGTCCGTGACGATCAGTTTCGACGGCGACGCGACCGGATTGGGCATGGGAGATTTCGCGGTTACGGAATCACCCGATGGAACGCCGCCCGTGCTCGGCGCGGTTCAAGGTGTGCTCGGTGATCCCAACGCGGTGACCCTGACTCTTGTCGACCCGATCGATCCGGGCAATTGGACGGTGATCGAGTACCTGGGCAGCGCTCAGAAGATCTGCATTGGCTTCCTGCCGGGCGACGTGGACGGAAACCGGACTTCAGAGTCGGGCGACATTGACGCCCTGATCGCGCACCTGAACGGCTCAACGCCGCTTGGTGTGCCATCGACCGACATCAACCGCTCCGGAACGACGAACGTTCTGGATCTCATGGCGTTGATCGACGTGCTCAACGGAGCCGAGATGTACGATCCCTGGCTGGGCGCGACCCTGCCCCCGTCGCCGTGCGGTCCGTAGGCGTTAAGCCGAACCGGCTCGCCCGACGCCCGGCGAACCGGAATTGCACAAATCGAACCAGGCGCAAACAACAAGCCCGCGGCGGAGTCAATCTCCGTCGCGGGCTTGATCGTCAGGCGGCCCTTCAACTTCTCGTCAGGGCGAGGTCACGTTGAATTCCGCGATCCGCCGTCGGCGCACCGGCGCCAGAATCACTCTTCTTCCATTCCACATTCCGAATTCGCCGTCCCGCACGCACATTACCCGCGCGTATACGTGATCTCCAGCGTCTTGAATTCCGGCGCGCCTTCCATCGACTCGTACATCTCGAAAACGTGCTTGTCGTTGTTGATGACCTTCAGCACGTTGCGAAACTTCTTCATCTTCTTCATCATCGGGTCCATGTACGCGCCGTGGTACTCGAACTTCTTGCCCGAGGCGTCGCAGGTACCCGTGGCATAGATGAGCGACGTCGACATCGAGTCCATCCACGTCGCCTGGAACTGACCGGCCGCCTTGTCGTATGAGGTAAAGCCCAAACCCTGGAACGACATGCCCGGACCGACTTCCCCCTCCGATTCCTCGCGCAGATACCGCCCGTCAAGGACCATCTTCTTCACCGATTTGCCCGTGCTCATCGACGGCTCGGACTCCGGGCTCATCCACCACTTCGACTCCGTCTTCCACACGCCTTCCATGGCCGCGAGGTGTTGATGATGCTCGTCGGGGGCGTTGAGCGCCATCCACTGCTTCATCATCTCCTCCTCAGACATCTGCCCCGGATCGCCATGGTCGTGACCTTCATGCCCGTGGCCGGCATGCTCACCATGACCCTGCCCGTGCGCTCCACCCGATTTCTCTTTCGACTGGGCAAGCACCGACCCACTCAGCCAAACCGCCACCGCAGCGCAAAGAAATCCCCCAAGCACCATTCGCGTACGCA
This sequence comes from Phycisphaerae bacterium, assembly GCA_024102815.1. Taxonomy (NCBI): domain Bacteria; kingdom Pseudomonadati; phylum Planctomycetota; class Phycisphaerae; species Phycisphaerae bacterium. Next base: position 158,498 of record JAGFJJ010000076.1, on the reverse strand, counting down.
TGATCTTCTCTCCTGGTTACAAAGAACGGCTTCCTCGGACCGGCCCGTGTCGTCCGAAAGGAAGGCGCACAATCATAGGACAGACGGCGTCCGCTCACAATGCCCTGGTTTCAGTCACACAAGAACGGGCAATTTTTCCGGTCAGGGGTCGAAGGACTCGCCGAAAGCCGCCACGTCGCGCAGGTTGACGTGATCGTCATTGTCGAAGTCGACCCGGCGGCAATCCGTGTTGGCATAAGGAAATACGGGCCCGAGCAGGCATTCGGAAAGCCCGAGGTAGTCCGTCAGGCTCACGAAGCCGTCGAGGTTGTAATCCCCGCCGATGGGCGTGCAGGAAAGGGCTCGCACCGAGAAGTCGTCGATCGCCGCCTCGGTCAGCGAATCGCTCGGATCGTCACTCGTGCTGAAGCGCATGCGGAGAAGCTGACCGCTGATCTGCGGGAAGTCACTCAGCCGCAGGCTCCTGGGTACCCACACCGGCTCATGCTGCACGGATTCGACGAGCACCCACGTATTCCCGCCGTCGCGCGAAAGCTCCACGGTGAGGCGGTCCGGAATCCCGCCCGTACTGTGGAAGTAGCGGGCGTAGTTGATCTCCGCATCGGGGGCCTGAAGCTCGATAACTGGCGACAACAGCCGCACCGGGCCGAAGTCCACGTCATTCGTGCCGATCGAGCCGCCCGAATGTCGCTCGGTGAAATAGCAATGGGTTCCGGGCGGAACGGTGTAGTCGTAGGGCGGATCAGCGGGCGTCAGATTGAACATGCCCCGGGGATCGCCGCGCTCCCAGACACCGTGCGTTTGCGACGGGTTGATCGTAATGACCGCCCATCCGCGGTCGGATTCGAAATCGTCAGCAAAGAGCACACGATCGAATCGCGCCGTGGAGTGCCATGTGTTCGCCGGTGCGCCTGCTGGCTCCGTGGCGACCGCACCGCCGTCGCCTTCCACGCGAACGTAGTAATCGACTTCGGCTCCGCAGGATTGGGACGGCAGGTCGGCCTGATAAATCCCGCCGCCCAGCGGAACCAGCGGCGTGGAAACATAGATCCCCCCGTCGGCACGATACCACAGCCGGGCGGAACCCGGCGCGATCGACTCCGCAGCTTCCTCGATACCGATGGTCAGTGCCGTGACCCGTCCCGGGCGCACGAAGTCGGGTACGGGCTCCATCGGCACAAGGCGCAAACCCGGAGGCGGGGCAGCCTCGAGTGCCCGCCGCGCATTGATCCGGCCCGCGCCGAAATGTTGATCCCAGCCGGGCGTTCCCAGGTCGTCGGCGGTGTCCAGCAGAATCTGCCGAATCTGCGCATTCGTCAGCGCAGGGTTGTACGAACGAAGCAGGGCGGCCACCCCGGCCACATGGGCGATCGCGGCCGACGTCGAGAACTCGAAAGACTGGTATCCCCCGCTTCCGTCGGTGGAAATCACGTTCACCCCGGGTGCGGCCACATCCATCTCCGGTCCGTAGTTGCCGGACGTGCTATCGGAGGCATCGGTCGAGCTCACCGCCAGGCAATGGGCGTAGGCAGCCGGAAAGCGAACGAAGGGCTCGCCGACGTTTCCGGCAGGGGCGAGAACCAGGACGCCCGCGTTGTCGGCGCCTTCAACCGCCGCTTCGACGATGCTGCTGCTCGTTCCCGATGCGACGGGGATGATGATGATCTCTGCGCCCTGTCCGACCGCCCATTCGATACCTTCAACGAGGTCTTGGTTGGCGATCGCGCAGCCAGTCTGGATGCGGACCGGCAGTATTCGCACGTGATCCTGAATGCCGGCGATCCCGGCACCATTGTTCACCTCGGCCGCAATGATTCCCGCGGCAAAAGCTCCCTGGTCCGTACAATCATCACTCCAGTCACGGGGATCACCTGCGGTGGCAAAGCCGGGCAGCAATCGGTCGGCGAACTCCATATGAGGATTGACGCCGGGGCCGACAATGGCCACCACCACCGGGCGGGTCCCGCGGTGAATGTCCCACGCGTCGAGCAAGTCGATATCCGCGCCGACCAGACCGGCGTGACCCGCAACGTCTTGTCCGGTGTTGTGTAATCCCCATTGTTGCTCAAAAAGGGGATCATTCGGAGGCGTGCCCGCCTCAAGATCGGCTACGCTTGTTCCCAGTACTGAGACAGTCGCTACGCAGAATGTGAGAGCATGATTGCCTTTGTGGTGCAACATACACGGCATCCCCAATGACAGCGCATTGAGCGAATCTCAAGCCTCCGCTGCTACAAGGCAGGTTCCCAATATACCGGCCGGGAGATGCCAAGTTAAGAAGCTCAACCGGATGTCGCCGGCGCGAGATTGGACTGCACCCTCGGAGACATGGGGAGTCGGGGGCTAAGTTCCTTATCCTGGGGAAGTTGGAAGAAGGGGCCCGCCGAGCTCGGACTATGGCAGATCCCTGCCGACAGACGCGACGGCAAGGGGAGGCAGGTACACGGCTTCGGACTCATCCAATCCGTAGGCCTGGAAAAGACCCTCCGGAAGACGGACGGGAATACCCATCTCGTCGACCGGGCAGCGCCTGGCCAGTTGCGTGAGCAAGGCACGCAGGCTCAGCCACTGCGCAGCCGAAAAAGGCTCCACATCATTCTGGCGAACCATGGTGACACGAATCGCCGACCCGCCATGGAGCGTCGGAATCTGGCGGCGCCAGCGCTCGCTGGCTCGCGTCCGCCCGTCGCGATCAATTCGAAAGTGCCAGTCGTCAGACCCCGCCGCCTCCGCCATCAGCAACGTCCCGGACGCGGGCGAGATCGAAGACTCGACCACGACCTGTACGCCGGTCCAATGCTGCCGCGCCGACGACTCCGCCGGGGAAGTCAGCGACGCGTGCTGCTCCATGAGATCCTGAAGATCGAGCGAGACGGTCGGGGTGTACGACTGCGGGGAGATCCACGCCAGAAACACCGTCGTGGTGGTCATGGCCAGCGCCAGACCGGAAAGCGTGATCAGCATCCTTGCTCGATTGTTCACTTCGTTGGTTCGTCGGGGGGCAAGAGTCTTCGTCGATCGCGAGCCCTGCGATCTTCTCGAGGAAGTTCATCGGCTCTGCAACCTAGATTACTTTCGCGATTCTTGTTGTCAACGCGGCACGATCAGTGAATCACGCCAAATGGATAAGCAGTCGTCGAATCGCCCGCGCTGGGATATGCACGCGCGCTGCCGACTTCGACGCGCGAGAAGCACGAAAAGGCGAGATTTCCCAGCGGGGATCGGCTACTTCCCGCAGTAGTCGATAATCCGCGCGATTTCACGGCGCAAGTCGCGGCGATGCACGATGCGATCGACGAAGCCATGCTCGCGCATGAACTCGGCCGTCTGAAATCCCTCGGGAAGCTCGGCATTGATGGTGTTGGCGATGACCCGCGGACCGGCAAAGCCGATCATCGACTTCGGTTCGGCGATAATGATGTCCCCCAGGCTCGCAAAGCTGGCCGCCACCCCTGCGGTCGTGGGATCGGTCGCCACGATGATCGAGAGTCCCTTGGCGTCATCCAGTTGAGCCAGCGCGGCCGAGGTCTTGGCCATCTGCACCAGCGAGACCATCCCTTCCTGCATTCGCGCGCCGCCGGACGCCGTCACGATGACCACCGGCACGTTCTCGTCCCGAGCCTGCTCAATGGCCCGTGTGATCTTCTCACCCACCACGGCCCCCATCGAAGCCATGATGAACTTCGGATTCATCACCGCGAGTATGACTGCACGGCCGCGGATGAACGCCCGCCCGACGACCACGGCCTCCTTCTCCCCCGTTTTCTCCTCTTCCTGGATCAGGCGCTCCTTGTACGGAAGGCGATCCTGAAAACCCAGGGGATCGGTGGAACGCAGGTCCACCGCAAACTCCTCGAACGAGCCGGGATCGACGATCTGCTCGATGCGCGTGCGGGCGTCGATCCGGCGGTGGTGATCGCACTCCGGACAGACGAAGAGCGCCTCCGCCACTTCCTTCTCGTAGACCATGTGCCCGCAGGACTCGCACCGGGCCCAAAGCCCCGCCGGAACCCCCGCCCGCTCCTCGCTCATCGCAGAATCTCCACCCGCCAATTGCACCTGATCCATATTCTATTCGATCTCCTTTGTCCGGGCTTCCTCCGCCAGACGTCGCAATTCAAGCATGGCTGCAAGCGGCTCCGGCTTTCCGAACACCGCCGTACCGGCAACGAACGTATCCGCTCCCGCAGCCGAAGCCTGTGCGATCGTTCGAGCGTCAATTCCGCCGTCGATTTCCAGCCGCTGGTCCGGCCGAAGCCGCTTCCGCAGCGCCTCGACCTTGGGCACAACCTCGGCCATGAACGACTGCCCCCCGAACCCCGGCCAGACGCTCATCACCAGGACCAAATCGACTTTCTCGACAATGGCGGCAATGGCCTCGGCCGGCGTCGTCGGGTTGAGCGATACTCCGACGTATCGACCCAGCCCGCGGATGTGCTCCACGACTTCCCCCGGGTTGCTGGTCACCTCGATGTGGAACGTAATGAGATCGCACCCGGCCTTGGCGAAGGCCTCGGCGTAACGCTGCGGCTCGGTAATCATCAGGTGGGCGTCGAAGAACAGCTTCGACCGGCTCCGCAGGGACTTGATCACCGGCACACCGAAGCTGATGTTGGGCACGAAATGCCCGTCCATCACGTCAAGATGGAGGACATCCGTGTCGTGCTCGATCAGGGCCACCTGCTCCTCCAGCCGCGCAAAATCGGCCGCCAGAAGCGACGGGGCGATGCGGACCTTCGGATCAGCGAGGGGAAATCGGCTCACGGAGAGTATTCATGCAGAATCGGGCGGATTCCGCAAGATGCTGAGGGTTCCCACGCAATCGAATCGGGAGGGAGACGCGTCGGCCCAATCCCTCCTACTCCCCCTTCCACCGCACGTTCGGCTTCCTACTGGCCGTGACCTCGTCCAATCGGCGGACGGGCATGGTGTGCGGAGCCGAGCGCACCGTCTCCGAATCGCGCTCGATTTCGTCGGCAATGTCCAGCATCGCGGTGACGAACTGATCCAGCGTCGACAACGATTCCGTCTCCGTCGGCTCGATCATCAGACAATGGTGGATCGGCCAGCTCATCGTCGGCGGGTGAATGCCGTGGTCGATGAGCCGCTTGGCGATGTCGTGCTCGGTAACATCACTCCCCGGGAACTCCGGCACAAGGATGAACTCGTGGGCGTACGGCGGCGGGAAGGGCAGCTTGTAACGATTCTTCAGCCGGGCGGCGAGGTAATTGGCCGCCAGCACGGCCCGTTCGGCCACGTCCTTGAGCCCGTCGTGACCGAGACTGCGGATATACGTATACGCCCGGACGAGCACGCCGATCTGACCGTAGAACGAGCGTACCTTGCCGATGGACGCCGGCCGGTCGGCATCCCAACCGAAGGTGCCGTCGGACTTCTTGACCACTTGCGGAACGGGCAGGAACGGTCGCAGATGCTCCGCCACCGCTACCGGACCCGCGCCGGGACCACCGCCCCCGTGCGGCGTGCTGAAGGTCTTGTGCGTGTTGAAGTGCATCACGTCCACGCCGAAATCGCCGGGGCGGGTCATGCCCAGCACGGCGTTCATGTTGGCCCCGTCGAAGTAAAGCTGGGCGCCTTTGGCGTGGAGAATCTTGGCGATGTCCGCGATCTGCTCGTCAAACACGCCGCAGGTGTTGGGGTTGGTGATCATCATCGCCACGGTGTTCTCGTCGACCTGGGCGCGGAGGTCGTCGAGATCGACCCGGCCGTTGGGCTTGGAGCGAACCGTGCAGGCGTCCCGTCCGCAAACGGCGCACGATGCGGGGTTGGTGCCATGAGCCGTGTCGGGGGCGAGAACCTTCTGGCGATGCTCGCCCCGGCTGCGGTGATAGGCGTTGATGATCATCAGCCCGGTCATTTCGCCGTGAGCCCCGGCCGCGGGCTGGAGTGTAACCTCGGCCAGACCGGCGATTTCGGCCAGGTCGCAGCGCAGGCGGTAGAGCAGTTCGAGGGTTCCCTGAACGTCGGCGTCTTCCTGGCAGGGATGCAAGTGGGCGAATCCGGACATGGCCGCGACACGCTCGTTGATCCGCGGGTTGTACTTCATCGTGCAACTGCCCAACGGGTAGAAGTTGGCGTCGACGCTGAAGTTGCGGTGGGCGAGGCGCTTGTAGTGGCGGACGACGGCCAGCTCGCCGACTTCGGGCAGGGCCGGGGGGGCCTCGGCGCGAAGCTCCGTGGGGAGGTCTGAGGGCTTGGCCGCGGGAACATCGGAAGCAGGCAGCCACGCGGAATTCAAACCCGAGCCGCCAAGCTCAAACAGCAGCGGATGATCCACCTGACGTGTTCCGGGAACTCTGGACATTGCAGGATCGACGACTTCGGCCATGAAAGAAACTTCCGTTGAATAGGCATGTGGGGCGGGCTGAGCCCGCCGTTATGCAATCACGCCGCCTTGAGCGCCGCGACCAATTGGTCGATTTCCTGTCGCGTGCGCTTCTCCGTCACCGCCACCAGGAACGTGTCGCTGTAGCGCTCTCCAAAGCGGGCCAGCGGCACGCCCGCGAGAATGCCGCGCTCTCGGCATTTCTCGATCACGTTTTTGACGTTCTTCGTTGTCCTGACGGCGAACTCCTTAAAGAACGGTGCTTGGGGGAACCGCAAAGAGAAGCCGTCCAACTTGGCGATTTCCGCGGCCGCGTAGTGTGCCTTGTCGAAACTCTGCCTGGCCACCTCGGCAATGCCCTGCCGCCCCATCGCCGCGAGGTAGATCGACGCCCGCACGGCCAGTAGCCCCTGGTTCGTACACACGTTGCTCGTGGCCCGCTCGCGCTTGATGTGCTGCTCGCGGGTCTGGAGCGCCAAGCAGAAACCCCGCCGACCTTCCGAATCGCGGGTCATGCCCACGATTCGCCCCGGCATCTTCCTCAGGTGCGCCTCGCGCGTGGCCATGAGCCCCAGCCACGGCCCGCCGTATTGCAGCGGAACGCCCAGCGCCTGCCCCTCGGCCACGACGATGTCCGCGCCCAGTGCCCCCGGCGACTTGAGCACGCCCGACGAAATCGGGTCCATGGAAACTACCGCCAGCGCCCCGCAGGCCTGAATCTTCGGTATCATCCGGTCGAGCTGCTCCACGCAGCCGAAGAAGTTTGGCGATTGCACCAGCACCGCAGCCGTACTGTCATCGAGCAGGTCGCCCAGCGCGGACTCGTCTACCAGGCCATCCTTCGATGGTGCGATGACCATCTCCTGCTCCCGCTCCCGTTCGTAGGTGCGAAGCACGGAGAGGATGTCCGGATGAACGTTATCGGGGACGATCAGGCGATTGCGCCGGGTGATGCTCGAGGCCATCATCATGGCCTCGGCCGCCGCGGTCGCTCCCTCATATAGCGAGGCGTTGGCCACGTCCATGCCCGTGATCTGGCAGACCATGGTCTGGAATTCGTAGAAGAGTTGCAGGATGCCCTGTGACGCCTCTGCCTGGTACGGCGTGTAGGCCGTAACGAACTCCGTTTGCGCCGCAAGCGCATCGACAACGGTGGGGATGAAGTGGTCGTAGGCACCGGCGCCGAGGAAGCACACGGCCTCCGAGCACGGGTGATTTCGACTCGCCAGTGACTCGACATCGCGCAGGAGTTCGAGCTCGCTGACGCCCGCGGGAATCTTCAGCGACGTCTTCAGGCGCAAGGCCGAGGGGATCGTCGAAAAGAGCTCCTCAATCGAGCGCGCTCCGATGTCCTCGAGCATCGCCCGTTCCTGTTTCTCGGTGATCTGCGTATATCGCATGGGAGTTTCTCGGTGTACGCCCCTTCGGCGAGTCCGGAACAATCCAGGGAATTTTGCCCGCGGAAGAGGGAACGGCTTGCAACATCCAGACGGCCGTCAAACGCGACGCCGACCGTCCACGTCCAGCTTGTACACCTTCGTTTCCAGTGCCTTATTATAGTTCGTCCAGTGCGTTACGGCATCCGGATCATGCTCGATCTCGCCAACCAGCATGGCCACCTTGGCGTCCAGATTATCCAGATGGTGCACGGCAATCGCCTCGGGCATCGCCGGGAGCTTGGGGCTGCCGAACTCGTACCGCCCGTGATGGCTGAGCACGATGTGCTGCAAGGCGGCGCGAACCGCATCGGGGAACGGCTTGCCCCGTCGGGCGGCGATACGATCCGCCTTCTGCTGGATCCAGTTGGCGGCGATCATGATGTGCCCCAACAACTGCCCCTCGTCGGTGTATCCGATCCCCGTCTCGAAACTCAACTCGGCCGACTTGCCGATGTCGTGCAGAAACACGCCGGCCAAGACCAGATCCATATTGAGCTGCGGATAGCGCGGCACGATCAGCAGGGCGAGCTCCAGCACGTTCAGCGTGTGCTCCAGCAACCCGCCGAGATACGCATGGTGCATGACCGCCGCCGCCGGAGCCCGGCAGAACGCGGCCATGAGCCCCTCGTCCGCCAGGAACTCCCCGATCAGCGCCTTCAGCTCGTCGTGCTTGATCCCCTGCAAGATCGCTTCCAGCCGGCTCTGCATCTGGGCGACGTCCTTCGTGGACGCCGGTAGGAAATCGCCGAGCTCGAATCCGCCGTCTTCGACCGGCTGCATCGCATCGATGATAAACTGTGGATTACCCTTGTAGCTCTCTACCCGGCCCTTGAAGCGGAGGAACCCCCCCTCTGGCATGGCCCGGAACCCGTCCTCGGTGGCCTGCCACTGGCGGGCGACGATCTGCCCGGATCGGTCGGTGAGCACGGCGTGGATGTACAGCCCGCCCTGCGTCGTCGTGCGGAGGTCCTTCGAGCGAATTTGAAACACCTCGCCCGGCAGTTGGTCGCCCGCCCGAAGTTCGTTGATGAAACGTTTGGCCACGCCCTGCTCCACGGGATGCGCCCGTCACCGAGACGGCAAGTCATCAAGGATTCGTACACTATCCCTCGTCGGGGGCTCGAGCAAGGTTAGAGCACTCGCTGTCGCGGACGCCGGACCGCCAATGAAGGGCGTTTGACCACCGCCAGCGCATCCCTAAAATCCCCCGACCCCCGTTGGTCTGTCGATTTCCTGTCAGAATACCGCACCCTCTTCGACTGCCGGCGCGGAATCCGAAGCGAATGAGCCCCATGCGTCACGAACGGCGGCAAACCACGCCACACCGGAACCGTCTCCTTCGCCGCAGACTCCTCGCGGCCGCTACCGCCCTTTGGGGAACTTGTCCGCAGTTGATTGCCGAACCGCCTTCCACGGAAAGTAAGATACCGAGCATGAGCCAGACATCCGACCAGGCCCCGGCCAACAGACTGATCCATGCCACCAGCCCGTATCTCCTCCAGCATGCCCACAACCCCGTGGATTGGTACGAGTGGTCACCGGAGGCGCTCGAAAAGGCCCGCGAGGAGAACAAGCCGATCTTCCTGAGCATCGGCTACGCGGCCTGCCACTGGTGCCATGTCATGGAGCACGAGTGCTTCGAAGATGCGGAAGTCGCCGCCGCCCTCAACAAAGGCTTTGTCAGCGTCAAGGTCGACCGCGAGGAGCGCCCCGACCTCGACGAGCTTTACATGAACTACACCCAGTCGACGACGGGTCACGGCGGCTGGCCCATGAGCGTCTGGCTCCTGCCCGACGGAAGGCCTTTTTTTGCCGGAACCTACTTCCCCAAGCCCCAGTTCATGAACGCCCTGGAGCAGATCGCGACCGTGTGGAAGAACGAACCGGAGCGCATCCGCAAGGCCGCCGAACAGGGCGAGCTCGTCATCGGCCAGATGGCTGCCTCACCCCCGCCGGCGGAGGGCGTCGTTCCGAGAGAAACCATCGATCGCGCGGCCGGCACGATCGGCGGCTACTTCGACCGCTCACGCGGCGGCATCAGCGGCGGTGGAACCAACAAGTTCCCGCCCAGCATGGCCATGGACCTGATGCTCCGCGTCTATCGCCTCACGCAAAAGAGCGATCTCTTCGACGCGGTCAAAGTCACATTGGACAACATGGCCCGCGGCGGCATCTACGATCACCTCGGAGGGGGCATCTGCCGCTACAGCACGGACGTGGAATGGCTCGTCCCCCACTTCGAGAAGATGCTCTACGACCAGGCGCTGGTGAGCTCCATCTACCTGGACGCCTACCAGCTCAACCACGATCCGCTCTACGGCTACATCGCCGCCGACATCTTCGATTATGTCCTCGCGGATCTGACCTCGCCCGAGGGTGGCTTCTATTCCAGTCGCGATGCCGACAGCGACGGTCTGGAAGGAAAGTTCTACATCTGGACGGCGGAAGAATTCGAAGAGGCCCTGGGCAAGGAGGACGCCCGGCTGTTCTGTGCGTACTACGATGTGACGCCGACGGGCAACTGGTTTGAGCGTTTCGGCCACGCCCCGCCGGGCCCGAAGAACATTCTGCATATCACCAAGCCGCTCGAAGTCTTCGCTCGCATGCACAACCTGAGCGTCGAGGAGCTGGAAGCGAAACTCGGATCGTGGCGGGAGAAGCTGCTCGAGATTCGCGCCCGGCGCACCCCGCCCGCGCTCGACGACAAGGTCCTCACCAGTTGGAACGGGCTGATGATCGCGGCACTGGCCAAAGGTGCGGTGGTCCTCGACCAACCGAAATACGCCCAGGCCGCCGAACGCGCCGCCACGTTCATTCTGACCAACCTACAGAAAGACGGCCGCCTCCTGCGTACATGGCGGAAGGGACAGGCGCGGCTGACGGGCTACCTGAGCGACTACGCGTACTTCATCGAGGGCTTGCTCAACCTCTACGAGGCGACATTCGATCGGAAGTGGTTGGACGAAGCCGTCCGGCTCACGGACACGGCCGTCCGCCATTATTACGATGAATCGGCGGGCGGATTCTACTTCACCGCCGACGACGCCGAGAAACTCATCGCCCGCTCCAAGCATCCCTTCGACGCCGCCATTCCGTCGGGCAATTCGGTCATGGCCAAGAACCTGCTGCGACTCGCGATTCTGCTCGACCGCAAGGACTACCGCGGGAAGGCCGAGGGAATCCTCCGGCTTTGGGCTTCGCAGGTGGACGGCGCCCCCACCGCCTTCGAGAACCTGCTCTGCGCGGCCGACTTCTACCACGATCGCGTCAAGGAGATTGCCATCGTCGGCGATCCGAAGGACGCCGAGACGAAGGCCCTGCTCCGAGTGGTGTTCGACCGTTACTTGCCCAACAAAGTGGTCGTCCTCACGCCCGACGCCGACCCCAGCGAGAAGCTCCCGCTCCTGGCGCGGAAGACGAAGATGAACGGAAAACCCACCGCCTATGTGTGCGAGCAGTACAACTGCCAGCGACCGGTGAACTCGGCCGAGGAACTGGCCAAGCAGTTGGAATCGACGTCGCCGCCGGAGTGAATTGACGCACAACACCTATTGCTGCGGATGTTATCGGACGGCTCTGGACGCAAGACCTCGCGATGCCGATACTCTCATTCGGGCGATTCTTTTTCCGCTACCGACCGCGGTTCGGTATTCGCCTTGGATCCAGACAATGTGGAACAGAGTCGGACAGCGTAACTGCCTGAAAACCGCCTTGCTCCTGAAGGCGGCATTTGCCGGCGTACTTCTGGCGGCCGTGGCATCCTCCACCACCCTCGCTCAGGATGGTCGACAGCACCAATCCTCGACCGTCGTCCCTCAGACAGACCCGACTCCCCTGCCGCCACCGCGACCACTTTCGCCACAGGACGAGGCTCGCCGGCAGTCCGCCGTCCGCCTGCTCGAAACGGTTCGTGATCGCCGGCCGCAGGAAGATTGGATCCCCTCCGCCCGGATGGTCTCGCGCCAGGCCGAGGATCTGCCCTACCTTCTGCCGGAGGGCACGCGCGTCGTGGATCGAACGGGCAGCTTGCGGCAGGCGGGTGACTGGTGGGCGTTTGTGCCCGCATCCGACGATCCGCCGCTCCCGCCGCTGCGCCTTCTTCCCAACGCCATGCTCGAGGCGGCCGTTCGGACGCTGCTCTACAGCAACCAGGACCTCGTCTTCGCCTTATCCGGCGAGATCACGCTGTTCAAGAACGAGAACTACCTGCTTCTTCGCCTCGCGGTGCGCCATCGAACACCACCCGCGGAGCCGCAGGCCCCGGTTGCAAGGGAAGATGCTCCGCCGAACGGTGCCGACGCCGCAAGCGCGAACCAAGCGCCGGCGGAATCCGACGAGGCGAATAACCAAGCCAAGCCGATGGACCCCGATGCGGTCATCAAGCTGCTCCAGGAGCAGCAGCCCAGCCGGGAGGTGATTCCTGCTCCCGAAAGAGTCCCCGCGGCGGAGGCCGAAACCGCCTTGCAACCGTCGGCCGGCGCCGCCCCACTGCCGGATAACGTGCCCGTCATTCGGCGCCCCGGGCGCCTGACGCGCGACGGCCAATGGTGGAGCTTCAACTTCGAGGCCGGGGAGAACGGAACGACCGACGTTCCCCTGCGCCTCTTGCCGTGCCAGGCGCTGGAACGAATGGTCGAGGCCCAGGAAAGCGCCCCGCCCGACCCGATCTTCGTGGTATCGGGGGAAATCACGGCCTATGACGGGGTCAATTACCTGCTGGTCCGTTCGGCGACGCGCCGCTTGGAGATGGGAAACCTCAAGAAATAAGACGGCCGCGGTTCGGGCACGAGATGGCTGCGAGTGCTCCCTATGGAACTTAACATTGAAAAGGCAGACCGTGTGACCATCGCCCGCGCCCAGGGCGACCTGAGTGCCTCCGAAGCGGATAGCGTCGCCGAGGAATTGCAGGACCTGGTCGGCGGGGATCAGGCGCGATTGATCGTCGATCTTGCCGGCGTCAAAATCGTGGATTCCACCGGTCTGGCGCTGCTGATGCAACTGGTCACGCGAGCCCGGCTCAGCGGCGGGAGGGTCGTTCTGGCGGCGCCCCCGCCCTTCGTGCAAGGCGTGCTGGAAGTCACCCGTCTGGATCAGTGGTTCGAGGTTTTTCCCACGCCGGAGGCGGCGCTGGCGTCACTCCGCTCCTCATGACTGGAGCCGCCCGAGAGCACGTTGCGCAGCCGCTCGTAAAATTGAAACGCCACGGCCTGTTCCGCCTTGATCACCTCGTCGGCACCAAGCTGCAACGCCTGCATCCCCTTCGACGCGTACGTGGTCCGGGCGATGATGTAGACCCCGGGATGAATGCGCCGGGCAAGGGCGGTGGCCTCCAGTACCGCGTCCTCGTCGGGCACGGTCAGGGCCAGGATGGATGCATTGCCCAGTCCGGCCTGGGTCAGCGTTGCGGCGTTGGTTACATCACCCTTCAGGACCCGGCGCCCCAGTGAGCGCTGCGTCTCCACGGTGTCCGGGTTTCTCTCGATGATGACATAGGGCACTTCCGATTTGTCGAGAAGCTCGGCCACACACCGCCCGCACAATCCGAATCCGGCAATGATGACGTGCCCTTTGGCCAGGAACGCCGGCTGAGAATCGGGGGAGATTTGGAGGCGGACGCGGGCGCCATCCGGCCAGTTGATCGGCGAGTCGAGCAGGAGCTGCCCATCCTGATAGGTTGCGAGTACCCCCGAGGGCTCCGAGCACTGCATGGCCGATTCCTTTGCGCTGTCGCTACGAAGGGCGAAAGCGGCAGTATACGATCGGAAAGGCCCGGCGGCGAATCAAGCAATCGGAACGGGGACCGGCTGGGTTGCCTTGGTGTACTTCCGCATGGCCTCCGCGACGAGGTAGAACGAGCCGGTTATGCAGATCAGGTCCTCTCGCGAAATGGCGCTGGTGGCGATGCGCATGGCCGTGTCCAGATCGGGCGCGACCTGCGCCGTTTTTCCGGAAACTTCGGTGTATACGGCGGCAAGCTCGGCGGGATCGGCCGATCGCGGCGAAGGAATACCCGTGAAGATCATCTTGTCCGCGCCGTATTGAATCTGCCGCACGATGCCGTTGATGTCCTTGTCGCGGCTGCAACCGAGGATGACCACCATCGAGTCATAGCTGATGTGCTGCCCGATCGCGCGAACCAGCATCTCGATGCTCGCCGCATTGTGCGCCCCGTCGACAAGGACGCGCGGTGTCTCGCTGATGAGCTGCATACGCCCCGGGAGATCCACGCGGGCCAGACCCTGCATCGCGGCCTGCTCGTCCAAAGGGAAACCCTGCGTCTTGAGCACGTCCAGAACGGCCAGTGCCACGCTGCAATTGATGGCCTGATGCTCCCCATACAGGGGCACGTGAACGTGCTCGAAGCGGCTCGTCGGCGTGGTCAGGCAGATGCGCGAATGACGCCCGAGCGCCCGGGAAAACTCGAAACGGTAGCTGAAATCGACACCTTCGTTGGAATAGCGTATTGGAGAACCCACGCCGGCGGCCACGGACTCCAACGCCGTGCGAACCTTGGGCACCTGCGGGGCGCTCACCACAGGAACACCCTTCTTGAAGATGCCGGCCTTCTCCGTGGCAATGGACGTCAGCGACGTGCCGAGCTGTGCCATGTGGTCGTAGCTGATGCTCGTAACGGCCGTGACCATCGGTTGAATGACGTTGGTCGCATCCAGACGCCCGCCCAGACCTGTCTCGACCACCGCAACATCCACGCCCGATTCGGCAAAGTGGTGGAAGGCAGCAACGGTCAAGACTTCAAAATAGGTAGGCTTGGGGACGCGCGCCCGCGTCGTGATGCTGGCGACGGCACTGACCGCGCGGGCGAACTCGGCCTCGGAGATCGGCTCGCCGTTGACCATGATCCGCTCGCGGATATGCAGCAGATGGGGTGACGTATAGAGCCCGACCTTGTATCCGCAGGCCTGGAGCATGCTCGCCAACATGGCGCAGGTGCTCCCCTTGCCCTTGGTCCCTGCGACGTGCACGGATTTGAAGGAGCGGTGCGGGTTACCCAAGGCCGCCAGAAGCCGAGTCGATCGAGCCAGACCGAAATTGTTACTGTCGTACGAAACCCGCGAGAGCCGCTCGTGATTCGTCAATGAATCAAGAAAATTCAGTGCGGATCGAAAGGTGCGGATTTGTCGAACGGTTGGCTTATCGGACTTTCCTGGCTTGGTTTTCTTGGGAGAACGCTTGATTTTCTCGGTCGTCGTCTTACCCATGAGCCGCCATTCTAACGAGGGATGTACTTTCCGTCAACGTATTCTAAACCTCACAGACGATACAAACGAACCGAAACAGGAGGTTCCACGAGAGCGCAAGCCTTTAACAAACATGTTTTTACAATCCAACGAATCCACCTCGTGGTCCGTCGCGTCGCACTGCTTCATCTCTCATTCATACGCGGGAGAGCTCGGACGGGTGCGGGGATGTCCGCTATCGGACATTTCAATGCCCTAGGAGCTCGGCCACCGTCTGCCGTAGAATCCCGGCCATGCCCGGAATGGTCCTGCATATCGAAGGTAAGGAGAGTGTGGTCGAAGTCGAGACGGGGCTTCTCGGGCGCGTCGGCGAACGGATCGCCCGGCTTCGTTCGGGTCCGGCCTCACGGGCGAATGTCCAGATTGTCACCGACGAAAACGTGGCGGCCTCTTACCTCGAGCCCGTTGCGAAATCTCTGCGCGCGTCGGGCTGCGCCGTCGGGGATTCGATTCTGAAGCCGGGAGAGGCCACCAAGTCCGTTGGCACGGCCGAGAGGCTCTTCGAGGACTTGGCCCGCCGTCCGATCGGGCGGGATGGCCTGATTCTGGCACTGGGGGGCGGCGTGGTCAGTGACGTGGCGGGGTTCGCGGCTGCGACCTGGATGCGGGGCATCCGCTGGATAACCTGCCCGACGACGCTGGAGGCGATGATCGACGCCTCGATCGGTGGCAAGACAGGAGTGAATCTCGCCGCGGGCAAGAATCTCGTCGGTGCGTTTCATCCGCCCGAATTGGTGCTCATCGATCCTTCCTGCCTGAAGACTCTCGACACACGAGACATACGCGCAGGGCTGGCGGAGTCGGTCAAGCACGCCCTTATCGAAGACGAGGCCTTCCTGGCGTTTCACGAGGAGCATCTCGAAGATATTTTGCACTTGGCCGAGCCGGTTCTGGCGGAGTTGATTCTCAAGAATGTTACGATCAAGGGCGCCGTGGTCGAGGCCGATCCGCGGGAGACGACCGGCCAGCGGGCGGCGCTCAATCTCGGACATACCATCGGACACGCCGTCGAGCAGCATTGCGGATACACGCTTCGTCACGGCGAATGCGTTTCAATTGGACTGGTGGCCGCATGCAGACTATCGCAGGCCTGCGGATTGCTGGAGGCACGTACCGTTGATCGCGTCGAACGGTTGCTGTTGCGGTTGAGGCTACCGGTGCGGATCGATCCGGTTCTTGACGTGGAAGCACTTCTGGAAACGATGCGGCTCGACAAGAAGGCTGCGGGCGGCGCGGTGCGCTTCGTTCTGCTGGAGGGAATCGGCAGGCCGGTACTTCAGGATGACATCGATGTGGCAGCAGTGCGCGGAGTGCTGCGCTCGATGGTGGCGTGAATGAAATTCTGCCCGCAACGACAGTCTGTACAGCGGAACCAACGCTTTGCGCGGTCGAGGTATGTGAATCGCGTGTCTCACCGGATTCAAATGGATTTGTAGAGGTCGAAACGGCCTCGCGAGCTGAAGCTCGTGCCTCGCCAAGGACACTGCCTAAGAGCAGGGGCGCACAACCTATCCGCAGAATGCGCGCATTCCAATGATGACATCATGACGACACGCGATCCGACAACCCATGTCTCGCCGCCTTCTCTTCACTCGGCGGAACAAACAGAGAAGCCGCTTTCGACGACGCGCGCGATCGTGGAGCCCCTGATCGTGCTCGTCGCCGCGAGCGTTTGGTTCTTCTGGGGAACAGGCGTCGGCGAACTGATCAACACCGAGACGCTGCGAGCACAGGTCGCCCGGGAAATGTTCGAAGGTAAGTCCGGATGGGTGACGACCATTCACAGCCGGACGTACCTGCGGAAGCTGCCGCTCCACGCCTGGACCACGGCCGCGCTGGCGCACGTGGTCGGGCGGTTCGATGAGCAAGTCGCGCGATGGCCCTCGGCCGCGCTCGGCGTTCTTTATGTGCTGGCGATGTACTTCGCAAGCCGGGGGATGATCGACCCTCGCGCCGGACCGGCGGCGGCGCTGCTTGCGGGTGGGAACCTGGAAGTACTGGACTACGGACTTCGCGCCGACCTCGACATGGGTGTGCTGGCGTTCACGACGGTGGCGGTGCTGCTGCTGGGATGGGCGTGGCGTGCGCAGGGACGAACGCGTTCGCTTGCGCTGGCAGGATGCTATTTCGCGGCACTGCTGGGAAGCTTCTGGAAGGCCCCGCACGTACTGGTGACGGTGTGGTTGACGGTGCTCGGGCTGGCGTGGGTGGATCGGGGGCAGGGTCGGCCGTGGAAGCGCTTCGCATTGCACCCCCTGCAGTGGGCGGGGTCGCTGGTGTGCCTGGCCTGTTTCGCGGCGTGGTTCGGCGTACTGTCTTCCGAGGTAAGCACGGAAAAGGCCGGAGGGTTCGTGCTGATCGAGTTTCTGGCGCGCGTCGTCCCACACTCGCTGGTCTACATTGCTGACACGCTCCTGGCACCATTTCAATTTCTGGCTATCGCGTTTCCGGCGTGCGTGTTCGCATTGATGGTGCTGAATCGTGAGACCCGCGCGGCCCTCGACGAGTCGTCCAGTTTCGAGAATCCGCGCGAGCTGAAGCCTTCGGCTCATCAGGAAGACGAAGACGCAGGCAGAGCCCGCCCCACGGTGCCGGAGCCCCGTTCAAGAGCAGTGGCACATCGATCCACGCTTGCATTCTTGCTGGCGTGGCTCGTCCCGACCGCAATCTTCCTGTTGATCGTTCCTGCCAAGGCCGGACGCTATTGGCTGATTTGCCTGGGAGCCGCAACGCTCATGGCGGCGATGGTCTGGCGGGGCTACGTTCGCCGGAGAGTTCCTGCCGCGGCGCAGCAGGCGTGTTCCATGGCCGTGGCGGGTCTGTCCGCGCTTGGCATTCTGGTCGGGACGGGAGTCGCGGCGTTCGGCGCGCTCGTGCTTGCTGACGCCCTGCCGTCAGCGTGGGTTCCGCTGAGTGAGACGGCATCACGCGCGGCCGGCTGGTCCGCGCTGACTTGCGGCGTGTTGATGATCGGCGCGGCATCGATGGCGGTTCGGTTCTGGCGCCTGGAGCGGCGATCCGCGGCTGGCGTTGCACTGGCGATGGTGATCCTGGCGCTCAAGCCGGTGCAAGTGTTCGCGTTCATTCCGATACGCTCCGAATTCCTGAGCGTCGCACCGGAAGCACGAAGAATGGACGATCTCGTTCCGCCGGGGACGGAGCTGTATGTCCTGTCCGACAAGGTGGGCAGTGATCGGGCGGGCGAACTGGCTGACTTCGGTTTCTATTCGCGTAACGCGATTCGCTGGCCGAAGAGTGCCGAGGACGGCATGGAGCACTGCCAGGGGCCGGTCTGCTACTTCCTCGCACGCCAGGTGGCTCGCGATCGGCTGGAAGAGCAGTTCGGGGCGCGGTTTCGGGAAGTGGCCCGACTATGCGGCGATGACAAGCGGATTTACCTCGTGACCATCAACGCCGAATGAGGGACGCTTCGCATCGTTTCCACTATGGCTTCACGCCCGCCGGTTCCCGTGTTTCCGACGCCACCCGCGAAGCGCTCGCCGAGGCCTCCAGTCGAGCGCCGCCGCGGATCACGCGTCGCACGCGGTAGATGGGCATCTCGCGGATGTCGTGATAGATCCGCACGAGCAATTCGCTGACCACGCCGAAGAGCACGCATTGCACGGTGCAGAAGACCAGCAAGGCCGAAAGCGAGACGAGCACGTTGCGGTTCAGGTTGAGTCCGTCGGGCTGTCCCATGTAGCCGAATTTCTGCCCAATGGCCACGATCAGCAGGACCAACGCCAGGCCAAACGCGGCCATGCCGATCTTGCCAAAGAAGTAGAGCGGGCGCGTCATGTAGCTGCCGAGGAACTTCACGGTCACGAGATCGAGCAGGACGCGGACGGTACGGTCGAGGCCGTACTTGGTTTTGCCTCGCGTGCGCGGGCGGTGGTTCACGACCATTTCGGCGATGTTCGCACCGTGCCATTGCGCGAGGGCGGGCAGGAAGCGGTGAAGGTCGCTGCCCAGGCTCACGTGTTCGAGCACTTCACGGCGATAGGCCTTGAGCGTGCAGCCGAAGTCGTGGATGGGGACGTTGGTGAAGCGGCGGATGATGGCGTTGGCCATCCTCGAGGGCAGTTTGCGGGTTAGCCACTTGTCATGGCGCTTGTGCCGCCAGCCGCTGACGATGTCGTAGGCTGGAGGACCCTCGAGCTTGGCGAGCAGCGCGGGGATGTCCCCGGGGTCGTTCTGCATGTCGCCGTCAATGGGCACGAGGACGCGCCCGCGACTGTGCTCGATGCCGGCGGCCATGGCGGCGGTCTGGCCGAAGTTGCGGCGCAGCTCAACAAGGATGACGCGGGAGTTACCCTCGGCCGCGGCAAGAAGCAGTTCGACGGTGCGATCGCGGCTGCCGTCGTCAACGCAGATCACTTCATAGTCCAAGCCGGTCGCTTCCAGCACGGGAACAAGCTCGCCCAACATGGCCTGGACGTTCTCTTCCTCATTATAAAGGGGGACGATGACGGAAAGGTCGCAGAACACGCGCGCCGCGGCGCCGTCGCCATGATCGGGGCGCAGCGAGGATCGCACTTGGCGCTGCTGTGCGTCGGGAGAGGTCAGGGACATGAGCGCGTTTCTCGTGAACCAACAGGACCGTGCCAAAGTCGTATCTTAGCGATCCGAGCCGCCCGCGGGAAACGGAGGCACTTCCCGCGGCGATGCCGGATCGGACGTCGCCTCGCGGTTTTCGGACGGCCGTCGCGGCTTGTGCCAGAGGTAAAGTCCGTATAAACCGCCCGCCAAGGCGATTTCCGTGAGCGTCCAGACGGTTCGGAGGATGAGCGAGGCAAGGACGGCGCGGCCGTGGCCGAAAGGCTGCTCCAGCAGATGGATGATGATCAGCTCGCGCACGCCGACTCCCGCCGGAAGTACGACGACGATAAACCCGGCCGTGGTGGCGAGGGCTGCCGTTCCGACGGCGAGAAGGAAATCCACGCCGAGCAGACGTTCCACACCAAGCGAGAGCAGCACGGCGAATAGACTGGCGCCCGAGAGCACCCAGGCGATCGCCGAGATCCAACCGAGCTTCCAATAGGCCGTGTACCAGCCGGCGGTGGATAGCTCGTTGCCCTCGCGGCGGAAGGGCAGAGCGATGAGGCGGGCAAAACGCCCGAAGAAGACCGGGTGCAGAACGGCGCTCAGGCCGATTCCGGCGGCGGCGGCCCCGGCCCAGACAAGGACATCGTCGGAACGAACAATGAAGAGGCACACGGCGGCGAGCAATCCGCCGACCGACATCATGACGAAGGTCTCGTAAACGGCGGACAATCCGACCCAGACCCGCCCGACGTTGGGAATCGTGATCATGCCCGTGCGAATCAGCACCACGAGGGCCTTGCCGGGTACGTACTTGCCCATCGTGCCGATGCCGTAGGCCTGAAGCACCGGACTGAACCGGCGATGAAGCCCGAGGCGCACGAGCAGCCGCCACCAGAATGCCGCAAAGCACACCTGGCCGACTCCGTAGGTTAGCGCCGCGACAATAAGCCATCCGGGGCGGATGGGCGTGTCGCGGAGAACGGACTCGTGGGCCCGCCAGTCGGCAATGAGCTTGCGTACGTGGCTGCCAAGCGCGACGAGGACGACGGCGAGCAAAGCGTACTTGAGGATGCGGAACAGCCAGCGGCGCCACGGAGAGGATCGCGCCGGTTCGGAAGCGACGTCCGCGGATTCGATGACCGGTTCCGTCGGCATGTGTGCAGGTTCGCGGAGCGGACACGGGAGAACAACGGCAAACGTGCGATTGCGACGCAACCGCACCCGGCGCAACACCCTATCACGGCCGGGGCGCGGGCGGAAGGACGGAAGAGGCACACACGCATTCCGGCGATACGCTGCGCCGCTGTGGCTGCGAACCCGATACGTCGAGGGGAAAAAAAGACGTGCCGCCGACCTGTTTCGTCGACGGCACGCCAATAGACTCGCCGAAGTTCCTTGTCCTACGTCACATTCCTACGGCACGTACCGAAGGACTGCCGGAGGCGCCAGCGGCGCGCCGGTAAGTTGCTCGTAGGTGAGCTGCAGCACGCCCACGGCGTAGGAGGTGTTCTTCACGCCGAGGTCGCCGCTGTTCGTCACGTACTGCCAGTTCCAGATGCAGTTCTTCACGAGGATCCTCTCGCCCGAAGGTACGGGGTTAAGATCCCAATACGGGTAGCTCGGCAGCTTGATCGCGCCCCGGGCGGTAATCTCAGCAAAGACCAGGTCGAGCAGGCCCTGCGTCTCCACCATGACGCCTTCGGCAACGCCGTCGCCGTCATAGTCGGGCGACGGGCGATTGAGCGTCGTCAGCCCGGGGTGGCATCCGCCACAAGCGCTGACCGCGTTCTCGAAGCCGAAGTCCGGGTCAGCCGGATCGTGGACGGCGAGGTGCCAGGTGTGCCCACCAACCTTGCCTGCTCCTGGACCCGAAGCCGGTCCGGGGGCCATGTGACAATCAACGCAGGAGGCGAGCGTCGTGTGCGGTGAATTCGTCAGCGACGTATTGCCGAATTCCACGGCGTTGATGCCTTCGAGCATCACACCACCCAGGGCATAGTGCGGCGTGGAGACCGGTGTGGGGTTGGAGTTCTGCGTCGGCGGCGCCGTACGGCCGTTGTGGCAGGTCATGCACGTCGCGCTGCCTTCCTTGTTGGTCAGCATCAGACCGCCCGGGAAGTTGACCGGATCGGCCGGCAGGGTCACGTCGTCATAGACGCGGAGCAGCGAATCCGCCTGGGCCTCGCCGTGGGTGGCGTGGCAGGTGAGGCAGTCGATAACGCGGAACGTGCCGCGCTGATCGGCGGGCGCCATTCCCTTTGACGCGTCGATGAAGCCGTCGCCGGAGTGGCACACGCGGCAGGCCGAACGATTGCTCAGGCTCCACTGATAGTGCGAGAACGGATCGGCCAGCTCGTCCGAGTGACCGGCGTGCTGCCATTCGTGATACTCCTCGTGGCACTCGCCGCAAAGCGCGTTGCTGTTGCCGTTGGCGCGGAGGTATTCGAGATTGCACTGCCCGTCCACTTCGCAGAGCTGCCCGTTCTTGGGGCCGTCCATGCAGCGGCCGATGTGCGGCTGCGGCGTGGGCATGCCATTGGCCGGAACCTGGCAGGTACCCTGGTATGCAGCGTGGGGCTCGTGGCACGTTCCGCAACGAACATCACCGCCGTCGAGGTGATCGAGAAGATCACTGCCCATCGCCGGCCCCATGACTCCACCGCTGTCCGCGGCGACGCCCGTGGGGTGGTGCATGGTCTTGTCCGCGAAGGTCAGAGCGCCTTCCAGAGCGACGCCCGCGCCGACGTGGCACGAACCGCACAGGTTGGCCTGACCCCAGTCGGAGGTGATGCCGCCGGGCTGCCCGTTCATGCTGTGGCAGCGACCGCACTGATTGGGAATATCAATCATGTGCGGCGGAACGACGCCCCAGGTGAAGTCGGCGGCCAACGGCGAATTCATCGCCAGGAAATCGTCGCTGGTGGCAGCCCCGAAGGACGCCACAGCGATATCCAGGTCGCGGGTGTTGACCCGGCGATCCTGGTTGAGGTCCAGCGAAGCGTCATACTGGCCGTTCCGCATGGCCTGGACGATATCGAACGGATTGTCCGGGCCGACCGCCGTGCGCGTCGAGCGTCCCTTGCGGGCCAGGGCCACCTCGTCGTTCGTTGCGGGATCGCCAATGGAATCGCCGCGCGGCATGGAGCAGGTCAGGTCATAGACGTCGACCTCGGCCGTGCCGTTGTTGGCCAGGTAGAGCTTGCCGCCGGCGATGATCATGTCCGTCAGGAAGCTTGCCTGCGAGGAAGTCGCCGGCACGGAAATCAGGGGGGTGGTGTAATCGATTTCGACGCCGCTGGAATTGAACACGCGGACCGTGCCCATGAGGGCGTCGGCAAGGTAGATGTTGCTGCAGGTATCGACCGCGATGCCGCTGGTGCGGGCCAGCCACGCCACCTGCGTGCTGCCCACGTACAAAGTCTTGTAGCCGAACTTGCCGAGCAGGGTGCCGGCAGTGTCATACTCCTGCACGCGGAAGTTGTCGGTATCAGCGACAAGCACGCGGCCGAGCGAAGCGTCAATGGCGAGCGAAACCGAGGACATATGCTGTCCGAGGCCCGATCCTTCCATACCCCAGGCACGCTGGAGCACACCGGCCGCATCGAACACCATGATGGCATCCGCGCCCATGTCGGCGACATAGACCTCGCCCGAAACCGGGTGGACCGCCACGCCGTTGGGCTGGACGAAGGTCATCGGACTCGGATCGAGAGCGCCGGTCGACGCGAACGTTGCGTCATAGATACCGACCGTGCCGTCCATGAGGGAGACGTAGATCTGTCCGCCCGGTCCGGTGGCGATGCCGATCGGACCCTCGGGGATCGGGAAGCGGGCGACCTCTGTACCGGCCGCATTGAACTCGACCACTTCCGCGGCCAGTTGGTCGGTCACGTACACGCCGCCGCCGGCGGTCGCCGCGAGGCGGGTCGGATGGTCGACGCCGGTCAGGGTCGCCGCGGGCGTTACACTCTGCCCGAAGGTGACCGATGCCATGGCTACCAGATACGCAGCAATCATTGTTCGCTCCTCCGCGTTAACGAAAACCGTGAAATCGTGAACCTCGGTTTCCCAGGACAATTCGGCCCGAGAGCGGGGGCAATGGCGCCCGCGTATGTCCTGATCGGGCAAGGCCTATGCCACCCATTCCCCGGCGGTACCCGCCGGAATGACGGCGGGATCAGGCGAGGTCTTAGGCGTTGTGATTGCCGGAGTTATGGACGGTGGAGCAGCAACGCCGGACTTCGCGCGGCCGCGTTGCGTTTCTCGATCTTGAGAATGCCCCGGGGCAAGCTCTCGTTTGTGAGAGGCTGCGGAATCAACAACGCACGGTGGCGCTTCAACGGCCGGAAGGCAAAACAGCCCGCATGGGCCAATCGGAACGTCAAGTCTGTGGTCAGCGGGTCGAGCCGAACTGCATCAGGAAGGCGGCGGCGTCCGCGAGATCGACGTCGTTGTCGAGGTTCTGGTCGGGAAGTGTGCAGCCGATGGGCGGCGTCTGGCCCGGACCGGCGATGCACGCGGCCAGCGTGGGAAGATCATCCAGTCCGACGACGTCGTTTTCGTTGAAGTCGCCGGGCATGCGGTCGTAGATGGTCAGGATGGGCTTGGTGGTTGGGTCGCTGTCCAGAGCGTCGATGAATGCCTGCATGCTCGTGTCGCTTCCGACATCCTCGATCTGGAATCGAAACGCCACGCCCGGGGCGCCGTCTTGACGTGCTTTGTTGACGAGGTCGCTGACGTTGATGCGGAAGGAAGTCGTGGGCGGGGGATAAGGGCGCGGGACGAGAACAGCACCTTGAAGCACCGCTGGTCCGGCTTGAAAGTCGCTCAACGATTCCACGAGATCGGCGGGGTATGAAACCACCTGCACCGGTATTGGCGGTGGGGTCGGCTTGACGTAGATGGCTGCAGGTCGCAGGCTGAATTGAAGCCGGGCGACGACCGGCGGCACGAAATTCACGGCGCCCAGGTTGTATTCCCAGACAACGCGATATTCCCTTGGCGGCTCGCCAAAGAAAAGTGAAATCGCCCCCTCGAGAAATGCGGAGTCGTTGAAGGTCCAGTCGGCGGCGTCCGCAACACCGTCAAACACGCCGTATTCACCACCGTCCACGAGTGTGCCGTCTTTGACGGGGTTCAGAGCGACGCTGGCCGCACCAAGGGAATCCGCCATGCCGAATGCAAGCAGCGCCAACCACGCAAGAAGCACGCGGCGGACGCGCCGCGCGGCGGCTCGCATGGCTGAATTACGGCTGGACATGTACCCCGCTCCGGTCCGACTCTGTTGAGGGTCCCCGGGTCCACCCTGCATCCGACATGCCATTCTAGGCACGGACGGTCGGCCGCCCGGTCCCCGGGCCCCGGATTTCCTGCGCCGGTCCGGTAAAAGTTTTCACGTCCGTCGCGCACCGGCGCACCAGTTCGAGCGCGGCGATATCGTACGTTTGCGTGGGAGCCGCCGGGCAATCCCCAGCGGCAGGAACCTCGAAAACACCACACCCGAAGCGGGGGAAAGACCAGCCGGAAGAGGCCCGGTCGGATAGGACGGCAACGTCCGGATTCGCCGGCGCGAAGAGTGCGCCGGACGAACTCGACGAGTGCGTCCACACCGCGCTTCGCCGTCGGCCGATCCCATGAAAAACCTGCCCTCGCACGCTCCCCTGCGGCGTGCACCGCGCGCACGTCGGACATTCCTGTTCCTGTTGCCCTTCGCGATAATTACGGCGGCCGGAACCTCCGGCGGGGAAAGTGGAGACTGGACGCGATCCCTTCGAAACGGCCCCGGTGACATCAACCACCCCGTGGGTGTCGTACCGTCCGAGAAAGTGCGGATACCCGAAGGATGGCCATTGGACGCCGGCGGGACCATCACGTGCCGCACGTGCCACGAGGGTATTCCTTCCTTGGCGCGGGGCGCAGCGGTGAACCTCCGCGGCCAGGAACGCGGCGCGGCATTCTGCGCGCACTGCCACGAAGGCAATGCTTCGCTGGGCCATTGGCAGGCAATGGACCGGGCGCACGTCCGCGCGAGCATGTCGGCCACCGTATCTTCGGGCGTCGGTTTGGATATCGAATCGCGGCGTTGCATGTCATGCCACGACGGCGTTAGCGCGCCGGACTCGACCGGAATCATGGGGCACCGCGTCGGCGGGTATCCCGGCGACCGGGACTCCAACCATCCGGTGGGCATTGCCTATTCGCGTAGCAAGGGGCGCCCGGGAACCACAAGGATGCGTCCTGCCGGTCTGCTGCCCAAGGAAGTGCGGCTGCCCGGCGGAGCGGTCAGTTGCGTGTCCTGCCACAATCTCTATTCGAGCGACCCGGCAAAACTCACCGTGCCGATCGAAGGCTCGAAACTTTGCCTATCTTGCCACGACATGGACTAAATGGGTGGTATTCCGCGCAAGATGTGCGCCAATTCCCCCAGCTAGGCGCAACCTTCAATCCAATCGCCGCGACGGTGTTTGTTAAAGCGGGAAACCTGATCCGGTTATTCCGGGGATCGACGCCCCGCTAGCCGTTGTCGTTGGTACGCAACGCGTCGAAATAGGCCGTGAGCAATGCGTCGAGAACGCCGCGCGTCGCGGATTCGACGGCCGTAACGGACTGATTGCGGAACTCCTGGCAGCCGCCCATCAGCAGGGGCGTCGACACGAACAGGAAGCCCACGACAACGATCTTCCCCATTCTCCCTCGAAAAGTGCTGTTATTTCGCACGATTTCCGGCTCCTTATTGGCCCGAACGCTCACTGTTCGCCACGGCAGGGCTTGCGGCGCGCGGCGACACCGCGGGTGCTGTTTCATTCGTAGTCAGCAAGATGCATGCCGACGTCCGATTTGTCTACCGACTACGAGGGGAATTCCTGGCGAAACGGCACGGCAGTTGCCCTATGATTCTCAACGGTGAGAGGCGGGCACCAACGGAGAGGGAAAGTGTCTTTCCGCTGCCCGTTCCCGGGCTTGGGCCGTCAGGAATTATTCGTCAATTCTTCCCCCGGGACACCCGCCCACCGACGTGAGTCCGCCCCATGGAGGTGCGCTCCAATCCCAGCCCCCGCGTGGACCCTGCGCCCGGCCGGCCAAAGGTCGAGCTCGGCGTCCCAACCGCGGACGCTTCGCCGCAGCGCGTCACACAGCGCGGTTCGGCCAAGCCCATTTCGGATGGGGATTTTTCCGCAGAATCGAATGTCTCGGTGGCGGACTACCGTTCTCCCGGCGGGGCAGCCGCCGGCGGGTCCTCGGCGCACATCCCATTGGCGCGTGTCGGCCGACCCTTGCTGCTGATCCCCCTCGGCGTCCTGTTCGTACTCGCCGCCTTGTTCGTCCTGTGGGCGGTGACACTGCGACGGCTTCTCCCGACGCTGTCGATCGGCTGGGAGCACGGCTTGCTCACGGCCTGGGCGGGAGTTGTCACGGCCGTGACGAGTTCCGGCGTGTACCTGGTGATGGACCGGCAGCATCGCCTGCTGGCGGCAACGGCGGACCATCTCGCCCGACTTCTCGAAGGCTACAAGACAGACGGCTCGCTGCGTTCGCGCTTTGAGAATCCGCATCTGGTGCACTGCCGGGACGCATTGCACTGCACCCGCACGGAGTGCCCGATGTACTCGTCGCCGGGTCAGCGCTGCTGGCAGGTTGTGGCGCTGGGCGGAGCGTGCCGGGGCAAGGACGCACCGGAGATCGAGCTCCAGCAATGCCACGACTGCGCCGTTTTCCGGCGATCGTGCCCTGACAAACTCACGGAACTCGGCGAGAGCTTCAACAACCTGATGTTCCTGCTGGAACAGGAGAATCGCCAGCTCGGCCGGATGCGCTCCAAGCTTGTCGAAAAGGAGAAAATGGTCGCGGTCGGGCAGATGGCCGCGGGCGTGGCGCACGAGATCGGCAATCCCCTTTCGAGCATTTCCTCGATCGTGCAAATGGTCAAACGCGCGTCGCGATCGTCGTCGGAGCCGATCAGCGATCAGCTCGATCTCATTCAGACGCACATTCAACGAATTTCGGGAACGGTGCGACAGATGGTGAGCCTGGCACGTCCCAGCGCCGCGACCTGGGAACTGGTTGACATCGACAGCCTGTTGAAGGAGGTCGTGGCGCTGGTCTCGTTCAACCGCAAGGCGCGGAGCGTGAAGATTGATCTGTCCGTGCACGACGACGTTCCGACGACGTATGGGCTCCGCGGCGAACTTCAACAGGTGTTTCTCAATCTGGCGCTCAACGCGCTGGACGCGATGTCCGAAGGCGGAACGCTGACGATTCGCGCCTCGCGGCGGCGGGGCGACATCGCGGTGGAGGTTTGCGACACGGGCTGCGGGATTGCGCCGGATGTGGGCCGGCGCGTTTTCGAGCCCTTCTTTACGACCAAGGAGCCGGGCCAGGGGACGGGGCTCGGGCTCTCGGTGAGTTACGGGATCGTCCAGAAGCACGGGGGAACGATCGAGTTCGACTCGATCGTGGGGGAGGGGACGCGATTTACGGTCCTTTTGCCGATTCTCCGGAAACCACCGGAAGGCTGAATCACATGAGTACGCACTGCATTCTACTGGCGGACGACGAGGAGACGCTGCGCAAGAACCTTGCGCAGGTGCTGGAGGATGAAGGGTTCGAGGTGATCGCCTGCGCCGACGGCGCGGCCGCGCTCCGCGCGCTCAAGCAACGGGCCATCGATGCCATGATCACCGATCTGCGCATGCCGCGGATCAACGGAATGGACCTGATCCGCCACGCCAAGGAGCACGCCCCGGATGCGAGCATCATCGTCATTACGGCATTCGGCGAGGTCGAAACGGCCGTGGAGGCGATGAAGAACGGGGCACGCGACTATCTCTGCAAGCCGCTGATCTTCGACGAGTTGATTTTCAAGCTGAAGCGCCTGCTCGCCCAGGACGATCTCGAACGGCAGAACGAGGTGCTGCGCAAGCAGTTGCGACAGGCCCACGCCGTGACGGAGATCGTCGGCGACTCTCAGGCGATGCACTTCATCCGCCGGTCGATCGAGCGGATCAACGGCACAATGAGCAATGTGCTCGTCTGCGGCGAGAGCGGCACGGGCAAGGAGGTTATCGCCCGGGCGCTGCACTACTCGGGCGTTACGCGGGACCGGGCCTTCGTCGCGGTGAACTGCGGCGGACTGGTGGACACGTTGGTGGAGAGCGAGCTGTTCGGCTATCGCAAGGGGGCGTTTACCGGCGCCAATTCGGATCACATCGGCTATTTCGAAGCGGCCGACGGGGGCACGCTGTTTCTCGACGAAATCGGCAATCTGCCGCTGAAGAGCCAGGCCGTGCTGCTGCGAGCCATCGAAGACCGGGCGATCACGCGCGTGGGCGATCATCGGCCTCGGCCGGTCAACATCCGCATCGTGGCCGCCACCAACTCCGATCTGGAAAAGGCGATTGCCAAGGGACAGTTCCGCGAGGATCTGTACTACCGCCTCAATGTGTTGCGCCTGGATATTCCGCCGCTGCGGCAGCGCTCGGAGGACATCCCCCCGCTGCTGGATCATTTCGTGGCGAAGTACAACGCGGAGTTGAACACGGATTGTCCGGGGTTCTCACCGGAAGCCGTGCAGCTTCTCTGCCGGCATTCATGGCGCGGAAACGTGCGGGAGTTCGAGAACGTCGTCGAACGGGCGCTGATTTTCGCCGATGGGGCCGAGGTGGGCGCCGATGACCTGATCTTCCTCGCCGGCGCCGGTCCGCGCGGCGACGCCGATTGCCTGAATCTCCGCGCCGCCAACGCGGAATTCGAGCGCCAGCACCTGCTGAAAGTGCTGGCGATGTTCGAGAACAACAAGGCTGCGGCCGCCGATGCGCTGGGTATCGGATTGTCCAGCCTTTACCGCAAGCTCGATGAGCACGGTTTGTCCAAGTATGGCAAGAGCGGTCCGGAAGCCGCGGTGGCCTGATTCGACAATCGCCGAGAAAAGGAAGGTCTTCATTGATACGCCGAACATCGATGTTCACGGCGGCGCTGGTCTTCACAACGGCGCTCTCGGCGGGGGCGCTCGCGACGCCGCCGGGACACGGATTCCATCCGCCGATGCCGGGCCAGACGTTTTACCTCCAATGGAAATTCGCGGACGATCCCCACTCCGACTGGCATGACGTGGCTATCGATCTTGCGGACACGTCCATCCCGGCACGTCTGGACCAGAAGGTGTCCATTTCGTCAAAGGGAGACGGCGCCGCCATCACGATGACGCAGTTCATACCCAACGCGTCATTCGATCAGCAGGTCGTCCCGATCGAAGAAGGCGGCACACCGGGATTGCTGCTGGCCATCGTGGGCGCCAAGCAGTCCTATCGCCGGTGGCTGATGGCGGATGATCCGGCGCGGAATCGGCTCACCAGCCTGATCGGCACGTGGCGGTACATGTCCGTGCCGGACGTTGACCAGCGGGACGTACTTTTCGATCAGTTCAAGCACGAGTTTGAGCGAGCGCCGATGCTGGAGATCGCACCGCCGTCGGGCGAACCGGGGCGCATCGAAGCCGCGCCGGGGAAAAAGCTGACCTTTGACGGTGGATTGTCCGTCGAAGTGCTCAGGTTCCATCCACACTTCGGATACGACGAGAAAACGAAGGAGCCGAAGAATCTCTCGGATGCGCGGATCAACCCGGGCGTGCTCGTCCGACTGAAGAAAGGCGAGAAGGCCGAGGAACGCTGGGTATTCAGCAAGTTCCCGGGGTTCAGCCAGGCGGGCGACGGCGGCGTGGCCTGCGGATTGCGGCTCGATTGCCCGGCGGAGCGTGAGCGGCCGAGCCCCGACTACGTGCTGGTCACCATCGCGAGAAAGAACACCGAGTCGTGGCTGCGCTACGAGGGCAAGGTCGAAGTCGCAAAACTGGAGCTCGGCGAGGCCAATCCCATCCCGAGCTCGCGATATACCTTCTCGATGGAACAGTTCGTGCCTGCCGGGAAACTGGTGGAGAGTTACAAGGCGGCACCCGGTTCCGGCTCGGTCACGGCCTTGCAGGTGCGGTTCCCGGGAGCCTCCGGATCGGATGAAGAGGCCTGGCTGGAGATCGGCAAGGCTCGTGTCTTGGAGACCCCGGCGGGGCCGATCGCGATTTCGTTCGGTCCGCAAGCCGGAAGCAAAGGGATGGGAGGTCATCCTTGAATTCAGGGTCAACTCGGTCGGCGCTGGCTGCTCTGGTTTTGCTCCCCCTGCTCCTGGCGACTTCGGTACTGGCCGCGCCGCCGGACTACAGCAAGGGATGCTCATCGACCGGGTGTCACGACGGCTTCGCCAAGCGGGCCGTCATTCACGATCCCCTGGAAAGTTGCGACATCTGTCACGAATTGACGGATGAGGCGGCCCATCGCTTCACCTTCACGACCGAAGGCAACGGCCTCTGCCTGGATTGCCACGACGCTTTCGAGGGGGACGTCAAACATGATGCCGTCACCGACGGGGCGTGTACCGATTGCCATGATCCGCACGGCTCGGCGCAGAAAGGGCTGCTCTTGCAGCCGCAGGCGGCGCTCTGCGGTGATTGCCACGACGATGTCGTGGACGGGCTGAAGTATCAGCACGGTCCGGTGGCGGCGGGGTCATGCACGGTCTGCCACGCGCCGCATGCCTCCTCGCATAAGCACTTGCTCGTCGAGGAGGGGAAACCCCTGTGCCTGAAGTGCCACGCGGCCATGAAGGACCGGCTGGATCATGCCAAGGTTGTTCATGAGGCGGTGTCCGACGACTGCACGTCATGCCATCGTCCGCATAGCGCCGACAACGCCAAATTCCTGACCCAGGGCCTGCCGACGCTCTGCATGGATTGCCACGACGACATCGGCGAACAGGCAACCGAGGCGAAGGTCAAGCACAGCGTGGTCACGGTCGGCCGGGCCTGCGCCAACTGCCACGACGCGCACGCCTCCGCGCAGAAAGCGCTGCTTCCCGAGACGTCCATGAAGCTCTGCCTGAGCTGCCACGACCGGGAAGTAACCACCACGGACGGCCGAAAACTGAAGAACATCGCCCAGATCATTGAGAAGCCGGTCAAGCACGGGCCGATCGAGGACGGCGACTGCGTGACCTGCCATGCGGCGCACGGCTCGTCGTTCGTCGCCCTTGCCAGCGAGGCCTATCCGGCCAGCTTCTATGCTCCGTACGATGCGAAGACTTATGCACTTTGCCTGGATTGCCACGACGGGGAGGCGATGGCCGAGGCGGAAACGGAGAGCGCCACCGGCTTCCGCAACGGCAAGCAAAACCTGCACTATCTCCACGTCCACCGGTCGCCCAAGGGGCGTACCTGCCGGGCGTGTCACGATGTTCACGCCACCGAGCGCCCCAAGCTGATCGCCGACAGCGTTCCCTTCGGAGCCTGGGACATCCCCATCAAGTTTCGCGAGAGTCCCGCGGGAGGGAGCTGTGCGCCGGGGTGTCACCGGCCCTTCCGCTACAACCGCGAAACGCCGGTCATCAACATGCCCGACGATACGGCATCGGCATCGAATTAGCCCCTGAGCCCAAGCCCGTAGCTTCCCAAGATTTGGAACCGGCACCGGATCATTCTCAAGATTGGGAACGACGCGTGCGGCGTCGCGTTGGGGGGTTCCAGGCTCATCGGTTCCCAGCTCGCCTATAAGACCATGTTTTCAAGGGAGTTAGATTCGGCGAGGTGATACGGGCGGGGGCGATGGCAGATTCGCTGAACGGTGGTACGGAAGGTGCCTTCTGAGAGGTGATGGAGGGTCCGGCAACGGCAAGGTGGGCCGGGCGGGGCTCGAACCCGATCGGGGTGGTCGTCATCCGGATCGGTTTCTTTGGTGATTTCGTTCAACCCTCAGGTTGGGAGCAGTAAGCGATGAGAGCGTTTCTTCGAGTTCTACCGGTCGTAGTTGTGGTGATGTTTGCTTCGACGGCGCTGGGGCAGGGGATCATCCCGGGGGATGAGACAACGTATCCCTCCGTGAGCGTGGTGAACTCGCCCCACAATCTCGCCCTGTATCCCGGCGTGACCATTCCCGGCAACCAGGTCTGCCTGCCCTGCCACACGCCGCACAACGCCTTGAAGCCCGGCGACGAGAACGTCCTGTGGAACCATGCGGAGACACAGGAGACATTCGTCATGTACAAGAGCACGGCCAACCAGCCCGAGGGCGCCAGCAAGCTCTGCCTGAGCTGCCATGACGGCGTCACGGCCATCGACAATTACGGTGGAAACGGCGGAACCGGCATCGTGATCACCGGCGACGCCAACCTCGGCACCGACCTGTCGGACGACCACCCCATCGGCGTGGAGTATCCGACCAGCTCCCCGGCCGAGTACAACGACCCCGCCAGTTTCGATCCCGGCATCAACGGTGGACCGGGCGTGCACCTGGTGGAGATCAGCGGCGCCCAGCGCGTGGAGTGCACCTCGTGCCACAATGTGCATAACAACGGCCTGGGCAACTTCCTGCTGGTACCGATCCAGGAAAGCTATCTCTGCCTGCAGTGCCACATTAAGTAACGGATTCAGCCTGCGGGGGCGGCGGGGGCCCTCCTGACCCCCGATCCCACGGAGAGAATCCCGCCGCCTCGCTTTTTCGCGAAAACTGGCGCACGTGCGCGGCTGTCCCGACGCACGTGCGTCTTTTCATGCGCAGCCACTGCGCGGCACGGGTTGTGCTTGGTACTGCTGGCAGGAGAGAGGAATCCGAGTCCCGTCTGCGCGAATTCCCTCTTGCACCCGGGCTTCGCGTCCGCATGATTCCACGAAGCCACAAGGAGGTCGCCGACCATGCTGCCGTTACATCCTCGCTTCAGTAATGGAGTCCGAAATTGCCGCCCGAACCGGATCGCGCCCGGCCTCGCGGCGACCCTGCTGCTCGTCGCCGGCTGCGCCAGCACGCCCAAGTCAACCACCAAGCCCCTGTTCTTTCCTGCGCCGCCGGCCGCGCCGCGCATTCAGTTTCTGACGTGGGCCAGTGGGGCCGACCAGGTCGAGGAACAGCGCGGCGCCTTCGAGTCGTTCATCCTCGGCGAGGAGCAGGTTTCCCGACGGGCGATCAACAAGCCGTACGGTATCGCGGCGCGGGACGGCGCCGTTTACGTCTGTGACACCAAGGGGCTGGCCCTGTGCAAGCTCGATTTCAAGAACGGCGTGTTCACGCAATTGGGCATTCGCGGCCAGGGCCGATTGAAAAAGCCCATCAACGTGGAAATCGATCCGCTGGGCTACAAGTTTGTCGTGGACACCAGCCGCAAGCAGGTGGTCGTCTTCGGCCCGGATGACCAATATGTCGCCGCGCACAACGTGCCCGAGCCCTGCCGCCCCGTGGACATTGCCCTGCACGGCAACGAACTGTACGTGCTCGACAACGACGACACGCCGCAGATCGTGGTCATGAACCGCAGTGACGGAACGGTGCTCCGCACCCTGGGCAGCGGCGGCGGTGAACCCGGACAGTTCCGCATCCCCAACAGCCTGGACATCGACAAGGACGGCAACATCTACGTGAGCGACACGCACAACTGGCGCATTCAGAAACTGGCACCGGACGGCACGGCCATCTGGACCAAGGGCACGCCCGGCTATCAACTCGGACAGTTCGGGCGCCCGCGCGGCATCCGCGTCGGTCCCGACGGCATCATTTACGTCGTGGACGGCGCGACGGAAATCGTGCAGATGTTCGATAGCGACGGCCAGACGCTGATGCGTTTCGGCGGACCGGGAGATCAGCCCGGGGCGCTGGCCCTGCCCTCCACGCTGGCAATCGACGCCACGTCGATCCCCTACTTCAAAAAGTACGTGCACAAATCGTTCAACGTGGAGTACCTGTTGTTCGTGGTGAGCCAATACGGGGCGAGGCTGGTGAACGTGTACGCGTTCGGCTCGTTCCCGGAAGGCTACGAGCTCTCGGAGAGCGACGTTCGCACCATCGAGCCGCTGCCCATCGAACAAGGCATCGGGCCGGTGGAGGGTGAGGACATGGAGCTTCAGCCGGAGGAGATCCGTCGGCAGAAGGCGGAAGAGAACGGTGGGTAGGTGATCTCGGAGCGGCACAATTGAAGTGGCCGAAGCGGGCATTGGTTCTGGTCGGTGCCGCCGCGCTGGCGGGGTGCGTGGTCGTGGCATGTGCCGAACCGCTGCGGTACCGCGTGCTCTCCACCTTTTTCGACGGCGTGCCGCTTCCGGGAGCGCGTCCGGTCAAGGAGCTCGGTTACGAGCCTCCGCCGGATCGATACGGATATGGCAGCAAGCCGCAGGTTGCGACCGGAACGGGACCGGCTCGATTGTTCGCCCACCAGCCGTACCGCCAGGATCGCTGCGGGGCCTGCCACAATCCGACGACGGGAAATCTCTTCCGCACGCCGCAGGAAGGGCTCTGCCGCGAGTGCCATGCCGACATCACCCGCGGGCCGAAGTACCTGCACGGACCGGTCGCGGTGGAGGACTGCCTGTTCTGCCATCACCCGCACGGAAGCGCGTACGAAGGGCTGTTGCTAATGCCCCCCGATGAAACCTGTTTTCGCTGCCACGCGCGCGAGGACCTCACGTCGGGTGCGCACCACGCCACGATCGGGGAGCAGGCCTGCATCGCCTGCCACGATCCCCACGGCGGCGAGGACCGTTTCTTTCTGATGCCCCGCGGGCTGTAACGGCGGGAGAGATCTTGAGCGCCAAGCCAACGCCATCGATCGAACCGCCCCGCGATGAATACCATCGTCATGTCACCGGCGCGAAGGCGCCCGACCTCGCCGACCGGCGGTACCGGGTCGCCCTTCTCATTCTGCTGCTGGTTCTGGGGGGATGTCGGACGGGACCGGAGGCGCGATCCGGGCGGGCCGGCGGCGTCGGCGTGAATCGCGTCGGGGGTTACCTGGAGTTCGTCGCCCGCGACCGCCGCTACGATCAGGACTCCAAAACGGGCAGCGGAGACACGTCCTCCAAGGAGACCATCTTCGAGGAAAATCTCCAACTGGAGATGGACGGCTACGTCTATCACCCCAACCTGCTGGACTTCTCGCTGGCGGGGCTCTTCGGGCTGGTGCAGTCGGATTTCGAAGAGATCTTCGCCGGACGCCGCACCATGAGCAACGACGAAGGGGATGTGCTCGAGTTCAACGCCGAAGGCCGCTTTCTCCAGAAGAAATCGTATCCCGGGTCGCTGTACGCCCGCCGCTATCGATCGATCGAGCCGCGCGCGTTCCAGCCCAGCCTCGAGGTGACGACGAAGAACTACGGCGGCACCTGGCAGTGGATCAACGAGAAATCGCCCACCTCACTTCAGTTCAGCTATACGGACGTGGAGCTCAAGCCCACCAGCGGAAACGAATCGACCGGGTCTCACAAGAACATGCTCGCCCTGTTCGAAACCGGCTACCGCTTCTCGCCGCAGAGCACGCTGTCGTTCACCTATCGGTTCGAGTCGATCGAGGAGCAGCCCTTCGAGCTGGACTACGACACACACGAGCTCACGCTCAGCCACGCTCAGATTTTCGGGACCGGCCGCCAGCACCGCCTCGACTCGGAACTCAACTACGAGTACCAGCGCGGCACGTTCAACATCGACCGCTTCCGCTGGCGGGAGACCATGCGCCTCCAGCACACGGAAGATCTCAAGTCATGGTATGTGTTCGAGCTGCTGGACCGCACGCAAGGCAACCTCGCCGGCGTGGCCCCCATCAAGGAACGCTCCTACCTGGGCACGGCCACGATCGAGCACCAGCTCTACGACAGCCTGACGTCGCAAGCGTACCTGTTCGGCCACTACCAGGACTTTCAGGACGGCCTGCAAATCTGTCGCTACGGCGGGCAGGTGAGTTTCGACTACCGCAAGAACAACCGCTGGGGACGTCTGCTCGGCAACTATCGCGCGCGCTACCAGAAGGAGGATCGCACGGGCGGAAACCAGCAGGTGGACGTGCTCGACGAGCGGGGCACGTTCCGCGATCCCGAACCGGTCGTGCTGGTCAACACGAACGTCATTCCGGGGACGATCCTGATCACGGCCGAGGATCGCGTCACCCGCTACCAGATCGGACGGGACTACCGCATACGCCAGGTCGGAGACCGGATTGAACTCGAGCGCCTCCCGGGCGGACTCATCACCAACGGCGAGACCGTGCTGATCGATTACGTGTTCGAAATCACGGGGAACTTCGAACTGGATACGATCGACCAGGCGTTCGCCGTCCGCCAGCAATTCGAAATGGGGCTCGAGCCCTACTACCGGTTCCGCAAGCAGGATCAGGGCATCACGCCGAAAGATGCCACCGGCGTGACCGCGGAAGACATCATCGATCACATCGTAGGGCTGGAGTACCGCAAGGGCGTGCTTCACCTGCAGGCGGAGTACGAGAGCTACGATTCGAACATCACTCCCCAGCGCGCCATCCGACTCAATGGCGGTATCACCAAGCGTTTCAGTACCGGCGCCGTAGGGGATGTGAAAGCCCGCTGGTCGCGGATCGACCGCCTGCCGCCTGACGACCGCCAGACGCGCTTCTTCACCATCGAAGGCCGGTACCGCCACCCCATTACGCGCGATTTCCTGGTTGAAAGCGCCGTGCTGTATCGCAACGAGAAAGACTCGCTCACCGGTCGGGACGAAGGCATCGACGTCGACCTATCCCTGGAATGGAGCGTGAGGGATACGGACGTGCGCGTGACCTACGAATACGGCCGGTTTGACGACAACTTCACGAACAACGAGAACTCGGCTTTGTATGTGCAGGTGCGGCGGAGATTCTGAGCGTGAACAAGCTGCAAGCGACATTACAACGAACAGCTGAGGCGTATGCGACGCGGGCAAGGGTGTTGTTGCTGTCGATCGCCGTTGCCTGCGCGCCGGCCGGGTGTGCCGCATCGCGCAAGCCGATCTTTCCGGAACCCGAACAGCGCCTCGTCTGGCCCCTGCCGCCCGCGCCGCCGCGCGTGGAATACGTCGGAAGCCTGCGCAGCGACAAGGACCTCAAGGCCCCACCCAAGTTGTTTGAAGGTCTGACGACGCTGCTCGCGGGGAAGAAGCCCCCGCAGGAACTTTTCGGCCCGCGCTCCGTCGTGGTAACGCCGGACGGGCAACGCGTGTGGGTCGCCGACCCCGGCGGACGCTGCCTGCACGGCTTCGACCTCGAGAAACGCGTGTACCGCAAGGTCGATCAGGTGGGCGAAGCGGCGCTGCTGACGCCCGTACACGTATCCCCAGGCCCGGCGGGCTCTCTCTACCTTTGCGACTCCGAAGCCGTGGCGGTGCATCGGCTGCGGGACACGGACGGGACATGGATCGAGTCGCTGCGCCTGCCGGAGGATCTGGTTCGCCCCGCGGCGGTCGCGTTCGATGGGGAACAGAACGACCTGTTCGTCGCCGACGTCAGCGCCCATGACGTAAAAGTCCTTGCCCGGGATGGGTCCCTGCTTCGTATTCTGGGGCGCCGCGGAACCGAACCCGGAGAATTCAACTACCCCACGAACGTCGAGCTGCACGACGGCTTCCTATGGGTCGTCGATACCGGCAATTATCGGGTACAGAAGCTGACCCGCGCGGGCGAGCCGGTGTGGTCGATCGG
Organism: Phycisphaerae bacterium; assembly: GCA_024102815.1. NCBI lineage: Bacteria > Pseudomonadati > Planctomycetota > Phycisphaerae > Phycisphaerae bacterium. Next base: position 120,405 of record JAGFJJ010000076.1, on the reverse strand, counting down.
CGGCGCAGGGGATGCGCCCGGCGATCTGGCCATGCCCAAGGGTCTGGCATTCGACGTGGATGGACATCTGTACGTCGTCGATGGGCGCTTCGAAAACGTGCAGGTGTTCGATATGTCCGGCAGTTTGCTGCTCGTGTTCGGGCAGGAAGGCACCCAGCCGGGCGAATTCTGGCTGCCCGCAGGCATGTTCATTGACACGGAAAATCGCATCTGGATCTGCGATTCCTACAATCGGCGGCTGCAGGTCATGCGCTATCTGCCCGCGAACGATACAGACGAGTAGGACACCGCAAGGGGGAAGCGATCGGGGACGCCACCATGAATCACGACAACGGAATCTCCCGCAACCGTCTGGAGCAAGGAAGAAGCCTTCTCTTAGCCATCGGGCTTATCGGCATCGCTTCCTCGGCCTGGGCTCAGAATCGCGTCGTGGACACGGTGCATAATCTCTCCGCCGGCGGGCCTGGACAGGTTCGCGCCGTGTCGGAACGCCAAGTCTGCATTTTCTGCCACGCCCCCCACAACACCAGCGGCCTGCGCCCCTTGTGGAACCGTGAGCTGCCCACGTCGAACTACCTCATCTACCAGTCCAGCACGCTCGACGCCCAGCCCGGCCAGCCCACCGGGGCAAGCAAGCTCTGCCTGAGTTGCCACGACGGAACGATCGCCTTGGGACAGGTGCTCTCGCGAACCGACCGCATCCGCATGGTCGGCGGCGAGTTCATTCCGGCCGGCCTGAGCAACCTGGGCACCGACCTCTCGGACGATCACCCCATCAGCTTCGTCTACACCAGCGGACTGGCCGCATCCGACCGACAACTCGTCGATCCGTCCACACTGCCCGATGAAGTGCCGCTCGACGCCGCCGGCGAGTTGCAATGCACCTCGTGCCACGACCCCCACAACAACACGCACGGAGACTTCCTGGTCCTGCGGCAACAATACGGCGAACTCTGCCGCGCCTGTCACGACATGACCGGCTGGCAGGACGCCTCGCACCGCACGTCGTCGGCACAAGTCGGCGGCTCGCAGACAACGGACTGGCCCTACTCTTCCGTCGGCGAAAACGCCTGCCGAGCGTGCCATCGCTCGCACACCGCGGCCGGCAAGGAGCGCCTGCTCATCCACGAGAACGAGGAGGACAACTGCCTCGATTGCCACGGCGGACAGGGCGCCGGCAAGAACGTGCTGACCGACATCAACAAGATCAGCGCCCACGATCCGCGCCGCTATCTGCACAAGCACGACCCGGCCGAGGAACCCCTGATCTCCGAAGCCCACGTCGAATGCAGCGACTGCCACAATCCGCACGCGGCCGCCTCACAGCCCCCGCAACACGTCTACATTCCCATCGGCGATACCATGCGCGACGTACGCGGCGTCTCCATCGGGGGAGTGGGCGTCGATCGAGCGACCTACGAGTACGAAGTGTGCTTCCGCTGCCACGGGGACACGGCCGTCGAGGTTCCCAGAAGGATCTACCGGCAGTCGGAGACGGCCAACCTGCGACTCAAATTCAGCCCGAGCAACCCCAGCTACCACCCCGTGGCCCAGGCCTCGCCAAGCTTCTTCTCCCCGAGCCTCGTGCCCGGACTCGCCGAAGGCTCGCTGATCCGCTGCACCGACTGCCACAACAGTGACACCGGCCGCCAGGGAGGTGGTGCCAACGGCCCCCACGGCTCGATCTACGACTTCCTCCTCGAACGGAACTACTCCACGCGCGACAACACCACGGAATCTTCTTTCGAATACGCCATGTGCTACAAGTGCCACGAGCGGAGCAGCATTCTCTCCGACGAGAGCTTTCCGCTTCACTCATTGCATCTCGAGGAGAACACGCCCTGCTCCGCGTGCCACGATCCGCACGGCATCACCCTCACCCGGCCCACGCCGTCCGACCACACGCACCTGATCAACTTCGACGTCCTCATCGTCCGGCCTTACAACGGGCAGATGATCTACCGCGACGACGGCATGGGCGCAGGAAGCTGCACGCTCACCTGCCACGGCGAGGAGCACGACAACCTTACGTACCGACGATGATCGAACAACGCGCAAACGCGCAGCGCCTGGGGTGCATCTCGATGCATCAACTTGACGGCGCAGCACCCATCCTCGCGCACCAACGGGAACCACATCAATTCCGCGTCGCCATCGCCGCCTTCAGATCCGCGATCGGATCGCTGTTGGTCAGCCGCAGATCGAACTTGTCCTGAAGCACGCGCAGGACGTTCGGCGACAGGAACGCCGGTGCGGCCGGTCCGATCCGAATCCCCTTCACCCCCAGGTGCAGCAGCGTGAGCAACACCGCCACCGCCTTCTGCTCGAACCAGCTCAGCACGATCGTCAGCGGCAGATCGTTAACCCCGCACCCCAGCGCCCCCGCCAGCTTGGCGGCCACCTGGATCGCACCGTAGCTGTCGTTGCACTGCCCCATGTCCAGAATGCGCGGCAGTTCGCCCACGCCGTCGAGCTGGATCGTGCCGACCTCCTCGTTGCGAATGCGGTACTTGCCGCAGCCCATGGTGAGAATGATCGAATCCGCCGGTGTGGCCGCCGCGAAACGGGCGAAGTAGTTCCGGCCCGACTCGGCGCCGTCACATCCGCCGATGACGAAAAACCGGCTGATCTTGCCCGCCTGCACGGCCGCCAGAATCCGATCGGCGACGCCCGTCAACACGCTGTGATGGAAGCCGATCGTCGTCTCCCGCACCTTGTGCTCGACGAGCGGCTCGCTGTGCTGGGCGCACTCGATAAGCGAGGAATAGTCGTTCGTCTTGAGACGCTTCCCGCCGGGGACGGCCGTCACCCGCGTCGTAAACAGCCGGTCCTTGTAGACCTCGCGCGGGATGAGCACGCAGTTGGTCGTCGCCAGCACCGGCCCGGTGAACTCCGTGAAATCCAGCTTCTGCTTCTGCCAGGCGTCGCCGAAGTGCCCCACAAGATGGTCATACTTCTTCAACCCCGGATACATGTGCGCGGGGAGCATCTCGCCGTGGGTGTAGACGTTGATGCCCTTCCCCTTGGTCTGCTCGAGCACGTCGTGCAGGTCGACCATGTCGTGCCCCGTAACGAGGATGCCCTTGCCGGCCTTGGTACCTTCGTACACGCTGGTCGGCTGGGGTGTGCCGAAGTGCTTGGTGTGGCCTTCGTCGAGCATCTGCATGACGCGCAGATTCCACTTGCCGCATTCCAGAACCAGCTCGAACAGACTCTCCATGTCGAAGTTGACGTTGGTCACCGTGGAGAAAAGCGCCTCCTCGATGAAGGCATTGACGCCTTCGTCCACCATGCCCAGCCGGCGGGCATGATGGGCATACGCGGCCATGCCCTTCACGCCGTACAGAAGCGTCTCCTGAAGCGACTGCATGTCCGGGTCCTTGCCGCAAACGCCGAGGTCCACGCAGGCTTGTCCGTGAGCGGTCTGCTCGCACTGATTGCAAAACATCTACTTCTCCTCATCTCTGGTTGCATTCGAACCGACTTACAGCGCACTTCGTTGCACCGATTGACCGGCAGGGGTGCATCTCGATGCACCAGCCGGTAGGGCATGCGGTTCGCGTGTCGCCAGACACGCGGTTCGCATGCCTTCACCATTTGAGCCGGCCGCACCAATTGACGGCTTCGGCTCAACTTGATGCCCCGACTGGACTCGGCGGTCGCCGCCACGCTGCGAATCGACCGCCCCTTCTTCCGGATGACCCCGGATTCATCCAACCGCGCCGGTTCCTTCTGCGAGGATTGTCGGCCGACCGACCCCAAACCGCCTTGATCTGCGTCAACCCGACGACGTGATTCGTCGGAAATCGTCGCCTCCGGGTAGGGTGCGTCCCCCGACGCACCGCTTCAACGGATGCCATGTCCACGCCTCGTGGACATGCGCTTCAAGCCGCGACCACGCACCGCACCTCTTCCCAGCCGCATGGCTTTAGCCCGCGCGAACGAGCGCCGGAGAATGACGCCCGCAATGTGATGCCCCTACGTCACGACCCGCTCTTCGCTCCGAAGGGGCAGAGAAATCATCGCACAAACGCATTTCGGGCGGGCGCACCTTGATGCACCAATCCGACGGGTGATAATCCTCAACCATGTCCACCCGCAACCGGCGGAAGAACGTCGGTGTGGCGTTGTTCTTCACGGTCGCGGGCGACGAGGTTGGCGGGAGCGACGGAGTGGATATGCCGGAATGAATCTAGAGGTGCTTTGAGCATGCCACTTCACTCCGAGGCTCCCAGCACCGCAATTGGGTTACAACTTTGAGCGCAGCTGGACGTCGGTAGCTCGCGCTCCCGGCCTCTATTGTCCTGCCACAGCCAATCAACATCTAGAATGGGATGTCATCATCGCACGGGGCGGTGACCGTCTGAGCCTTCCGTACCCTGATTTCCTTGTCCTTGCGGTGCTTTGCGAGCTTTGCGTCAAGGTAGTGCAGGATTGTCCGTGCCGCGTTTATCGCGAGCATTGCCTCTGGTTCATCGAGAAGGACTTCGTTCGGGTGTGCGACGCTTGCATTATTCCGCAACGGATTCAGAGCGTCCATGATGGAACTGATAGCCCGCATGACTTGCGTGATGTCCTGCGCGCGTGGTCCATCCACCTTCAAGGCGGGATGATCTGCCCGAAGCTTCTTGAACAGCGCGGTGATGGTGGCCCCGGGCTCATATGGGACGGTCGCGTCGTCGCATGCCTTGCGGAGGTAGCCGTGAAGTGCCGTGTGAACGCGATCGACGCCACTTGCGGGCCCGCAAGTTCGTATGAGTGTCTCAGCATCATTGATTGCCCGCTCCACTATCTCACAGGTGAAGACAGGCGCAGTGAAATCAATCGTTGCTGTCTTCTCTAATCGCTCGGCCAGCGCGATGAAGCCTTCGGCCAGTTGGCTCTTGTCTGCATCGCCGCCATTGGGTGGATACTTTTCGATGATTCCGCGAATGATTTTGGCTTGCACTTGTGGCGGCGAAGTTTCCAAGATCCTCTCGAAACGCTCTCGGGTTGTTCCACTGAACTGATACGGATCGATTTCAAGCCCGCAGTACTCAACGTAGAAATCGGCATGCGTTCGGTACGTGAAGTCGCCAAGGTACCCGCCGGAGACGCCAATATAACGATTAACGAGCTTCTTGATGTCCATCCGGCTCATTCCGGCCATGACTGCCTCCCATGGACCAGCCCATTCTAGCCGGCACCCGAATGTCATGATACAGCACTCTGTGTCCTTGCCCGTATACCGTTACCAGCTCCGCCAGACGGGCGGCCCGCATTCGCCACGTCCATGCGGTCAATCCGGCGGAAATCGCGTACAATATACGTACCGATGTCTCCGCTTCGGCCCATCATCCCGCAACTCGGTGCTCGACGGCGTCGCGTTATCGGTTCCGCCCTGGCGCGCATCGCCGGGCGCGTTGCCATCGGCCTGCTCCTGTCCGCCGGTGTCGCCTTCGCTCAACAGCCCGCCGCGAGCCCGCCCGACGAGGCGAGCCTCGAAAGGCTGCGGGAGCGGGAAGCCGAGCTGAGCAAGAGCCTGCAACAACTCGATTGGAAGTCCGAATACGCCACGGTCGCCCACGCGGTTCGCAACGTCTTCGAGCAGAACCGCTGGAACTCGCCCTCGGACAAGTACGCCCTCGAACTCACCCTCGAGGTCGCCGAAATCCCCCCGTGGCGGTTCGCGGACCGCATGCGCCTGTTCATGGACCGCGTATCGCAGCGCTACGATTTGACGACCGAACAGCGCGACCTCCTCCAGCAGGGCATTTTCCGCGAAATGACCTCCACGGTTCTCGCTCACGGCAAGACCATGTTCGCCCACGCCGGCGAGGCGTTGGAAACGCGACTGGCCGGCAAGCCGTTCACGTCCGACCAGGTAGCGCGATGGGTGAAAGAAAGTGACACCCTCTTCGCGTCAGTACGCGCCTCCGCCGATCGGCTCAAGAACGAGCTGGCCGCCACGATGACGCCGGAGCAAATGAAGACCTATCAGCAGGACGTCGCCGCCTTCGACCGACGCTTGCAGCGCATTTCGGACATGCGTGACATGTGGAGACTGGGCAAGTGGCAACCCGACGATTGGGGACTCGCGGACGATCCCATCCATCGCAACGCGGCCGGGGCGATGAACGAGCCCTCTGCGCAATCGGCCCCGTCGATTCCGCCTCCCTCAAAACCCGCGATGATCGGCAACACCGGAAGTATGGTCACCGTGGAATTGCCCAAACGCTGGCTTCCCTATGATCCCGACACGTGGGTGGCCTATGTCGTGGAGCAGCGCGAACGATTCCAGTTCGACGCCGCCCAGATTGATGCGGCCGAGTCCATCCATCTGGAGCTCCGCGACCGGGCGAAGGACTACCTGAAGGGCCATGAGGACGAAGCACAGGCGGTGCCGCTTTCAGAGCGGGCATCGCACCCCGCCTATGAGCCCGTCCGCACGCTGTTTGCGGAGCTTCAGGAGCGCCTGGAGAGCATTCCCACAACGGCCCAGCGGGCCAAGGCTGAGCAGTAAAATGATATATGGCAATAGATTACAGCCACTCCGCGATCGAGCGCATTGTCCGTGCCGCCTTGATTCGGGCTACGGGCGGCCGTACGATGGACCGATAGATTGGTTAGACACGGTGCGCTCGTAACGTGCGGTGTGCAGCGCGTTTGCGCGCCTGAGCGCCCCCCGGAACGGGGATTGGATCAATTCATGACCGGCGTGATTCACAGCCTTACCTTGGCAGTTTTTGCCGCCGCTTGGCTGGCTTCCGCACAGGAAGCCGGAGCCCAGGCTATCAACCCTGCCGGATTCGTTTCGCGTGTCGACCAGTTCGGAAACGCCCGCTATTGGTACACCGATCGGCGTTACGTTGGCGTGTTCCAGTCTCCGGCGCAGCGGATCGCAGCGCAGGGCTACCAGGATTACGGCCGTCGTCCGGAGCGACGCGTGCTCAACTTCCAGGGCGGCGTTCCCCAGGACGTGGCCGACATCGGGCGCTTTCGGCGGGCGCTGCTTCCGCTTTCAACCGGTTTAGGGACAACGCCTTACGGTTACCGGGGGCTCTCCTTCGGATCCGGATTCATCGGCTCGACGCCCGGGCTGATCAGCCGTCCCGGCGACATCGATCAGGTCCTCTCCCGTCGATACGATTTGCTCGAGCAAACGGCACTTTACAACCCTGCGGAGGAGATCAGCGAGCAGCAACGACTCGCGGCCGGCCTGCCCGAAAGCCGCAGAAGCATCCCGTTCCGGAGGTTGGTGAACTCGATTCCGTCGAGTGCGAGCGCATTGCAGACGGGCGCGACCAATCCGACCGGAATCGAGGCGCCTGGGCCATCTTTTGACAAGAATATTTTTCAAGAAAGCGCAGGCGACGGAACCGGGCCGGGTCTTCCGCTGCCGCTTTACGGCACCGAAGGCGCCGGGGAAACGTCCGCTTATGCGACAGTATCACTGGGGCGACGACTGCTGGAGATCAGCGAAAGCCAATACGAGCCCGCGTTGGAGAGAGGCTGGGCCGAATTCGGCGACCGCCGCTACCAGAGGGCATTGCGCCAGTTCGAACGGGCGAGGATTCTGCGCTCTGAGGCGGCCGAGCCTGTCCTTGGGCAATTGTTCAGCCTGCTTGCCAATGGTTCGATAAAAAGTGCGGCGGCGTTGCTGCGTGTCGAATCGGATCGTGGAGAATCGTTGTTCGCCACCGCCGTCGATCTGGGGAGCCGTTTCAGCGAGCCGCGGGAGGCGAACAGTCTGCGTTTATCGCTGGGGTCGCTGGTCCAACGGGAACGCGATGTGGCGGAGGTCGCAGCACTGAACGTCCTGCTGCTCTGGCATCTCGGTGATCGAACGGCGGCGATCCAGGACGCCCGACGACTTGCCCAGGAGCACCCCACTTCGGCTTATGCCGGCTGGCCGGAGATCATGGAGCGCGTCAACCCGTAGCGCAGGCGCCGAACGCGAATTGGCGTATGGCGTGCCATAGCGATCCTGGCAAAGGCCGACGTAGCGCAGCGTCGCGGATCTCCGCTTCCATGCTCCTTGCACAAAGCACGGTTCCACGTTGAGCACCGCACCGTCCAACCACTCCGCCGCGACGCTTCCGCCGCTGATGGTGAAGTATCGCATGACGCTGGTCGTGACGGCGCACGCGGCGCTGTTCGCCGCCGCCCTTCTGGCCGCGTTTCTCCTGGCCTATAACTTCCGCTGGACGTTCAACATCTACAGCGTGCCACATCCGTGGTTCACTCCGATGTTCCTGCCGCTGCTGGCGATCGCCCTGCCCATCAAGCTGATGGTGTTCTGGTGGATGCGGCAGTACCAGGGCACGTGGCGCTACGTCGGCCTGCGCGACCTGTACGGCGTGATCAGCGCATCGTTTATCAGCTCGTTCCTGCTCATCCTGGCGTACTTGGGGGTCGAGAACCTCTACGACCATTTCTTCGGACGGCTGCTGATCGATCATCCGCGGGACGTAGCCTTGCGGGAATCGTCGGTGTTTCTGAGCGACTGGGCGGCGACGATCGTATTCGTATCGGCCGCGCGGGTGCTGGTGCGATTCTATTACGAGGACGTGCAGCCGGTGCGCGGGGGCGAGCCGCGGAAGCGGGTGCTGATCGTCGGCGCGGGAGATGCGGGCGAGGCGCTTGTGCGGGAACTGCGGCGGATGCGGCCGGCGGGCTACGAGTGCGTGGGATTCCTGGATGATGACGTGGTCCGGCTTCACGGCCGGATTCACGACGTGGAAGTTCTGGGGCGCACGTCGATGCTCGGAGAGATCTGCCGCGCCAAGCAGATCGACGAGGTGATGATCGCGGAGCCGGAAGCGGGTCCGCGGCGCATGCGCGGCCTGGTGGAGCAGTGCGAGGGCATCGGCGTACGGTTCCGCACGATCCCGGCCGTTTCGGAAGTCATCACGGGGCGCGTGCAGATCAGCCAGATTCGCGACGTGGAGATCACTGACCTGCTGGGGCGCGAGCCGGTGCAGCTCGATATCGAGCGGATCGGTGAGATTCTTCACGATCGCGTGACGCTGGTCACGGGCGCGGGCGGGAGCATCGGATCGGAGCTCTGCCGGCAGATCGCCGCATTCGAGCCCGCGCGTTTGGTTCTCGTGGAACAAGCGGAGAACAACCTGTTCGAGATTGACCGCGAATTGCGCGGAGCCTTCCCGAACCTGACCATCGTGCCGTGCGTTGCGGACATCACGGATGAGCGGCGGGTTCGCTCGATCTTTCTGCGCGAACGACCGGCCGCGGTGTTTCACGCGGCGGCGCACAAGCACGTGCCCATGATGGAGTTGAACGTCGGCGAGGCGATCAAGAACAACATCCGCGGGACGATGACGGTGGCCAACGCCGCGGTGGAGGCGGGCGTCGAAAAAATGGTGATGATCTCGACGGACAAGGCGGTGAACCCCACGAGCATCATGGGATGCTCGAAGCGGGTGGCGGAGTTGTACGTCCAAGGGCTCAACGCACGAAGAGCGACGCAGTTCGTAACGGTCCGCTTCGGCAACGTGCTGGGCAGCAGCGGGAGCGTCGTGCCCATTTTCCGGGAGCAGATTCGCGCGGGCGGTCCGGTGACGGTCACCCACCCGGACATGGTGCGTTTCTTCATGACGATTCCCGAAGCGGCGCAGCTCGTGCTCCAGGCCGGAACGATGGGTAACGGCGGGGAGATCTACGTGCTGCACATGGGTGATCCGGTGCGTATCGTCGATCTGGCACGGGATATGATCACGCTGAGCGGACTGCGGCCGGGGACCGATATCGAGATTGTCTTTGCCGGACGGCGGCCGGGCGAAAAGCTGTACGAAGAGCTGTCCAACGTCGGGGAGCACATCGGCGATACGGCCCATCCCAAGATCGGCATCTGGAAGCACCGCCGGGAGGACCATGAGGCCGTTCAGCGGGGGATCGAGCGGTTGCTGTCCCTGGCGGACGGTAGCGATGAGGAAGCGATCCGCGGGACATTCAAGGAGCTTGTTCCGGAGTTTCAGCCGGACGCCGAGGAGCGAAGAAGCCACGAAGCCACGAAGCCACGGAGCCACGAAGGCACGAAGGTGAAAATCAGAAGAGGTGCGTCAGGGGAGGCACCCTACGGGCTTTCGCCGGAATGAAGAAGAAATAGCCACGAAGGCACGGAGGGGAAGATCAGAAGAGGTGCGTCCCAACGGTCAGTTCGTGCAGTGGTCAAGGCATGCGAACCGCGTGTCTGTGGACACGCGAACCGCATGCCCTGCAAACTCTCCTCTTGTGCCGGCTACCCAAGTCAAGAAAATCCGGTAGGCTGAATTGAAGAAGGCACGCAGCCACGGAGCCATGAAGGGGAAGATCGGAGGAGGTGCGTCAGGGGGCGCACCCTGCCGATGGTGGTCGGCGCGGTAGTTGTTGCGCACTGCTCAAGAGCAGTGGCACACGGGCGGAGGTCTCTGCGGAGGCGAGAGAATGCCCCGATTCTATATCACGGTTCATCCCTGGGACCTGGTCGATGAGGGTATCGATCCGGTGCTGGATCGGTTACGTGGGGAGATCGGTGTCAGCGGCGTGACACTTTCCATGGGGGTATCGCCGATGACGCAGTTGCGCCGCAGGGCGATCGCCCCTCGGGTCATGCGGTCACAGGGTGGGCTGCTGTTTTCTCCCCGAGAAGAATTCTACGAAACGACGCGGCTTCGCCCCGGCGTATCTACGGCGCTGCGCCGCAAGGTCACACCGGTCGAGATGGCGGAGCGCTGTCTCGAGCGGTCATTGGCGGTACGCGCATCCATCCACGCTACGACGCTGGGGCGAGTGTTGTCCAAATACCCGGACGCCGGATGCCGCAACGCGCTGGATGATCGATCGGCGCTGAGCCTTTGCCCGGCCAACCCGGACGTGCAGGCGTTGCTCAGCGGTCTGGTTGCGGATGTCGGCTCTCAATGGCCCTGCGACGGAATCGTCCTTCATGACTTCCGGATGTGCTGGGCGGAGGCCGATCAACCCGGTGCGCTGGGCGGTGGAAATCCGGATCCGACGATACGGACGTTGCTGGGCCAGTGTTTCTGCGAGTCGTGCCTACGGAGCGCGGGCGAGGCCGGCGTTGATGCGCTTTCCGCGCGGCGCCTGGTGCAGACGTTGATTGATAAGGTTTGGCAGTCGCCGGGGAAGCCGGTACCGCCCTTCCAGGAATTGGTGGCCGGGTACGAGATCCTGCACGGGATGGAGGCGTGGCGGACACAAGCGCTGGGAACGCTTGCGGAGAAGCTTGCGTCGGCCGCTTCTTGTCCCTTGGTGTTCGTCGTGAATGAGCGCAATGCGAATCCACCGGGTGTGGAAGCGAACGGGGCTTTCCGGGCGGTGAGCAGCCTGCACGGGGGCGAAGAACCGAAGGGCGAGGCCGATCCGGGCGAGGAGTTGATGCTCGAAGACGACTACGCGATGCAGGTCGTGTCTGCGGATGTCGTGGCTGTCGTTCAGCGTGCGACGCGAGCGGGATACGCGGCGATCCATCTCGGAAATTGGGGCAGCCTGAGCGATGCGGCACTGACGGGGATCAAGCAGGCGATCCGGTATGCGCGGCGGAGTCCGGGGGATTCGTCGCTCCCCCACCGCTGAAGCGGTGGGCCACCCGGGGGGCATCTCAAAAAAAAGAGGCACGCACGGCGCGTGCCTCTTTGCATTTCACCCAACAATTCACTTGCGCTTCGGGTCGGTTGTCCGGCCTCAGCGCGTGTTGCGGAACCAGACGATGAGGTCGCTGGAGAGTCCGCTCAGTCCGCTGCGGTCGAACGGCACGATCATGTCGTTCCGCCCGTCCTGGTCGAGATCGACGATCAGGATGGAGTTCATCAAGGTCGTGACCACGAGGGTGTCCTGACCGGGTTCGATGTTGGGATCGGTCACATCGGGCGGCGGAGCGTTCTGGTCCGCCGGGCTGTCGTCGACGAGGAGCGTTTCGATCCACTGCTCGTAGATGCCGTCGCCGGTGGTGGCATTGAAGAGGGAGAGTCCGCCCTCGGCCGAAGCGGCGAGCTCGACCTGGCCATCGCCGTCGAGGTCGCCCACGGCGATGCTCTCCGGGGTCCGGTCGGTGTATTCGGCAATCGTGTAGACCTGCCAGGGAAGCTGGCGCAGGGGAGCGGTGGTCGGGGCTTCGGGCCGCTTGAACCACTGAATTACGCCGCCGCCGCTGGAGCGGACGACGACATCCACCAGTCCGTCGCCGTCGATGTCTGAGACGGTGGCGACGTCGGCGCTGCCGAGCTCGTCGAATCCTGCCCGGGGCTTCACGTGGCCGACGGCGCCGGTCTGCCAGGTGCCGTCGGAGATGTGGTAATCATCCACGACGTCGCGAGCGGGGTTGCGGTACCAGCGGACGTTGGCCGTGGTGGCGTCGGGGAAGGTGGCGACAATGTCGAGATCGCCGTCGCTGTCGATGTCGGCGATCGTCGCGGTCTTGATACGACTGCCGCGCGTCGATTCGAGGCTGTCGGGAATGGTCTGCGCGACCCAAGTGCCGTCGCGGACGCGGGCCGGTCCCTGATTCTGGAAGACGACGATTTCGGGTCCGCCGCAGCCGCCGTTCCAGGCGGTGATCAGGTCCATGTCGCCGTCGACGTCGATATCGCCGACGGAAAGCTGGGTGTAGCCGCCCTCTTCGGGTGCACCCGCGGCATTGCCGGCACCGGCCAGTCGCGATACGCCGACGGGAATCTCCCGCCAGGCGAGGGCGCGGTTGGCCAGATCGGGGTTGTCCGGACCCATGTAGAGGATGATCACGCCGCTGAGCGTGGCGTCGTCGGGGCTGGCGTTGTCCAGACAGCCGGGCGCGTCGAGCAGGGACTGCTTGATGAGTACGGCGATATCGAGATGGCCGTCCGCGTCGAAGTCGGCGACGGCGAGTCCGGCAACGGAAACGACGGGCACGCTGCCGGCGATGGTGACGGTTTCGAAGGCCAGTTCGTTGCGGGCGTTGCGGCGCTGGAAGTGGACCTGCACCGGCTCGGACTGGTTCCAGGCGGAGACGAGGTCGATCAGGCCGTCGTTGTCGAGATCATCCGCGACAACGAATTGCGGGCCGGAGGAGTCCTCGCTTTGCGGATCGACCTGGATGGCGAAGAAGTCGCCGAAGGTCCGCCCGACGACGAGGGTGCCGCCCTGGCCGTCGCCACCGCCGGGCGCGAAATTCACGCTGCACCCGGAGAGGAACATAAGTGCCGGTCCGATCGCCAGTAACGAGGCTCCGAGGAGCCCTGAAGTTGTGCTCAGCCGTGCCTTCATGGACGCGGTTCCTTAAGTGTCCAGCCGTAGTAGCGGCGCGGCCCATCCACGCGCCAAGACTTCTCTGTGGTTATCGGTTCGGCGGGTGGCGACCTTTGGAAGGGAGGAAAGGAAAGAACGGGCCGTGGGTCCGATAAAGGGAGGAGGGCAATAGGCAATAGGCAATAGGCAATAGGCAATAGGCACAAGATACGAAAACGCGGGGTACTCGGTTCATGCCGGGGGGCAATTACCGAGCCGCGCGGCCTGAAGCCCGCGCGGTTGCTCGCGAAGGACTCACGGCAAAGCGGATTCCTGCGGCATCCCCACGCACACAGTCGGAGCGAGGCCGGGGCGGTGTGCCAGTGCTATGGAGCAGGTTCCTTCTCGCAGCGTTGACATTCCCCGAACCACGGCAAGGATGGTGCTCAAGACTCAAGACAACCCTCTAGAGAACGGAGCGACCGCGACACCATGCAACTCGCCGACCTGCAAGCCCTTATCAACCGTATGTACAGCGACAAGGATCGCGAGCGGGGAACGCCGGCGACGTTTCTTTGGCTGGTGGCGGAAATCGGGGAACTGGCCGAGGCCCTTCGCGAGGGCACGCCGGAGGAGAAGGCGGCCGAGTTCGCCGACGTCGTGGCGTGGCTGGTCACGCTGGCGAACGTCAACGATGTCGATCTGACGAAAGCCCTTCACGAAAAATACGGCACCGGCTGCCCGGGCTGCGGGAAGATGGTGTGCACGTGCGAATCGAAGCCGTGAAGAGAGGCAATAGGCAACGGGAAGAAGTAGGCAAGAAGGGACGGAGGCACGAAGGCACGAAGCAGAATAGAAGAGTGGTCAATTGCTCGCACGGGCTTTAAGGGCCCGGGGCGGGAGTCAGTCCGATGGGGATGATCGTTCGCATGTCGAAAAGCCGAGGACTTCGAGCCGCATTCGTGCACGGCTTGGCTCTCGCTGCGACGATCGTGCTGTCGTTGGGGTGCCGGGCGGCAACTCCCGTGCCGCAGTTTCGGACGTTTTACGCCGACATCCGCCAAGTCACTTCCGACGGCTGCGTCGTGCTCGAATCGGGTGAACGGATTCGTCTGGCAGGCATCCGCATGCGCCCGGTTGAAGAAACACAGGAACCGGAACTCGCCGAAGTGGTGAGCAACCTCGTGCGGCTGCACAGCAGCCGGGTGCGCGTCGTGGAGGATCGCGCGACCAAGACGGCCGTGGTCTACTACCGGCAAGTCATTCATTACCGGCCGCACTACGTAATTCCGTTCACGATAGCGATGCGGGTCATACACCCTACGACCAGCGCTACGATCAACGAGTTGCTCATTATCATGGCGGGCGCGATACGATCCGAGCTTGGGGTGCATGTCGGAGGATGCCGCGCACGCGTGCAAGCGAGCCGCGGAGAGAGCAGACCGGACGCTGGCTTACTACCCGCTCCAGAAGTACAAGAACGGGGGCGGGGTGTACGAGAACAACACTGGATTCTGCCCTCGCATTGCCCAGGGCGACATCGCCCAACGGGACCGTTATCTGCGGGAATGCTGGGAGAAAACGCAAGCGCTGGGTCGCATGGACGTTCCGGAAGGGCAGGACTCGATTCCCACACCCACGATCGATGACGTGCCCAAGCTCGTGGCGGCGCTCGCCGACGACAGCCGTTGCGTGCGGCGGTTCGCAGTAAATGCACTAGGAAAATTGGGGCCGGCGGGTCTCGGCACACCGGCCGTCGCCGCGCTGATCAAAGCACTCACTGACGAGGACGAGTGGGTCCGCGCCTTCGCCGCCCAGGCGCTCGGCGAGACCGGTGCGCCCGAAGCAACGGCGGCGTTGACCAAAGCCACATCGGACGACTCGGAAGCGGTTCGAAAAGCGGCGACAGGCGCACTGCGTAAGCTCCGTGGATCGTGACGGACGAGGAATCGTCAGCCCTTTGGAGGCAGTGTCCTGCGGCGAGTTTTCTCTACGTCCGTAGTGCCGTTGGGGCGGCGGCGTCGGGTGGCAGTTGGCCGATCGTCGTGATGATTACGGATTCTCGGCTGCGCGGGCGGATCGGGCGTCGGTATCGTATTGGGGCGAATCCTGGGGCCGGGGGCCGGGGTCGCGGTCGGGCGGACGGGACGATCCTGGGCCGAGGGCGTTGCAGATGGAGCTTCAGAGGAACTCCGGCCGAGCAACATGTATCCCGCTCCCAAGGTGGCGAAGGCCGCGACGGCGACGATGGCATGTTTGCGATTCAGTGATGGCATGGACGTACCTCCTCTGCGGCCCTCGACGCCGGTCCGAGGGTCAAGACGTTGTCACCTCATTCGTTCGTTGCGATCGACGGAGAATTGGACGCGGGGAGCGGAAGGAAGTTCCCGGAATATTGAAATGGTGAAGGCATGCGAACCGCGTGCCCTCCGACATGCGAACCGCATGCCAAGCGATTCCACGCTTTCCCATTTGTGCATCGAGATGCACCCTGCCCGCCTAACCGCCTGAGGTTTCACGGGGATTCGGCATCCGCATGGGGCTAGAAAAGGGTGTTCAGGAACCTCTCGACCGAATCCACGTCCGCACCCTCCAGACGCGCCCGATCGCAATCGATCAGCACCAATTCAAGCTCGTCCCAGCGGAAGAACGCTTCGTGAATCAGTCCAATCGACGTTGGAATGTCGCAGAACGGCCACGGATGCCGGTTGATCGCTAGCTCGCGAGAAAGCTCAAGAAAGCGCTGCGCTTCCTCCATTGTCATCGCGCGCTGGGGGAGCTCGGTTCGCGTGGGTGGATCAACTGTGCAAAGCGTCAACTGCAGGAGGTACTCACCCGAAGACTCATGATTAATGATCGCCTCGCACACGAAAGTGATTTCGAAGCCTAGCTCCGAGGCCGAAGAGGAGTAGACGCGCGACGGGTAGTCAACGCGAAACTCAAATTCCTCGAAATCCGAGGCATCGTAGGTTTCGGGATAGGTGGCAGTAAGACATCCGGCGCCAAAGAGGGCGGTAGAAGCCAAGAAAGTAATGCCCGCGATTTTCAACGAGTTACGCAGCATTTTCATGTGACGAGCCTTTCAGAGTGTTCCTCGTTCAGTATCAGCGGGCGGATTATCCCGGTCAATTGGTGCGTCGAGGGGTAGCGTACCGCCTGAACGGTGGGCCATGAAGAGATCGCTCCCCCACCGCTGAAGCGGTGGGCCACCAGCAGCCCCCACCGCTGAAGCGGTGGGCCACCAGCAGGCGTTCGCCGGAATGACGTCTTGTCGGAGCTATGCGCCCGAATTGTCGAGGGCGATGCGGGCGTTGCGCTGAAGCATGTCGAGCTTGGCGCGTTTCATCGCCCGGCCGCGCAGATGGCGGCGGTAGTCGTCGGGCGTCCAGGCAAGCACTTCTTGAAGGTCGACATCCGGCGCGGGATGACGGGCGGCGAGTTGCGGGTCGATCGTTGCGGGTGCTTCGCGGTTGTACGGGCAGACCTCCTGGCAGACGTCACAACCGAAGAGCCAGTCGCCGGTGAGTGCCGCGAGGCTGTCATCGATCGCGCCGCGATGCTCGATGGTCAGATAGCTGATGCAGCGCGAGGCGTCCATTTCATACGGCGCGGGGAATGCAGCGGTCGGGCAGGCGTCGAGGCAGGCCGTACAGGCGCCGCAGTGATCGGAGGCAGGCTCATCCGCGGCGATGTCCAGATCGGTAAGGACTTCGCCAATGAAGAAATAGCTGCCCAGACGGCGGCTCAGCACCATGGTGTTCTTTCCGATCCAACCCAGGCCGGCGCGGGCGGCGAGCTCGCGTTCGATGATTGGCGCGGTGTCCACGCAGACGCGAAATCGGAACGGCGAGGGCAGCGCCTGTTCAAGGGAGTGAACCAAGTCGAACAGGCGATCCTTGAGGATGCGGTGGTAGTCCTCGCCCCAGGCGTAGCGGGCAACGCGCCCCCTGGGACGAGCGTCGGTTGAGTCGTTCGGGTTGAACGCGGCCTGCGGCTGGTGGTAGTTCATGGCCGTAACGATCACGCTGCGGGCGCCGTCGAGGAGTTCTCGGGGGTCGAGCCGGGATTCGAGATTGCGATGGAGGTAGTCCATCGATCCCGCGCGGCCGGCGGCCAGCCAGGCGCGGAGGTAGTCGCCACGGGCGTGCGGCTCGGCCGGCGCGATGCCGCAGAGGTCGAATCCCGCGCGGGCGGCGAGGCGGAGAACGGTTGTACGCAATTCCTGCGGCCCCATTCTGCTGATCCTAGCCGGGGGATTGGTCGAGACAATGGATAAGCGCTCGCGTAGCGGCGGGCGCCCGTGTTTGACGCTGCGCGCCGCCGCGGCTAGGTTGCCGTGACGCATTGAGCAGTCGCTCTCCGCGGGAGGCGGGTGTGACCGGTGTGACGGCGACCGGCTTGCCGTGGGGCGGCTGATTGTGGCCTCGAGATGTCTGAGGGTAGCTCCAAGATGTTCAATTACGACTGGTTTCACGGGCCGGCCTTTGAGGACCAAAGGTACGAGGCCCGGCGGCGGTGCGTCGCCCGGCGGTTTCCCGACGTGGATCCCGATCAATGGGAGAATCGCCAGGACATCCAGGACTTCGAGGCGCAGGTGGAAGTCCGGACGCTGATCTACCTCCGGGACGGCTTCAGCTACGAGGTGAAGGATCTTGCGGAGGTGCCCAGCAAGTCGCATCTGGTGTTCGAGTGCGAGCCGGTGGACGAGCGGTATCGCGTGGGAGCGTTCGTGGTGACGGTTCCCTTTGACGAGCTGGTGCGTGTGGAGGTGTTCGCGGTTCATGCCTCGGAGAAGCCGGACGATCTGCCGCAGATCACGGGATTCCGGCAGGGACAGGAAGCGCCGGAATCCAAGCCGCCCAAACAGGGGCGATCCTGAGCGAAGACATTCCAGAATTGCGTCCGGGCACGATTGACGTACGCTCGGGTCTGCATGGCCCGAAGCAAGAGACAAGGTGACGGTGAACTTCTCTGGCGCGATGAGGGAACGCGGCGGGCAGGACCCGTCGCCGAGGTCGCGCCGATCCTGCGGATCAGCAAGGCGTATTCATTCGCCATCCCCGAGGAACTTGCCGATTCGCTTTCCGTCGGCCAGCGCGTGACGGTACCGCTGGGGCGGCGCGGGCGGCCGACGCCGGCGTTCGTCACGCGGATTGACCACGGACCCTGGGACGCGACGCTGCGTCCCATTCACGGGCTGATTGACGACGCCAGCTTTCTTACCCCCGAGCTGATCGAGCTCGGCCGGGAAATTTCACGCCATTATCTCTGCCCGCTGGGAATCACGCTCAAAGCCATGACGCCGGAGGCGGTGCGGCAGGAGCGAGGGCTGCGCACGGTGCGCTACGTGCGCGCGGCCGTGACGGCGGAGAAGATCGAAGCGGAGGGGCATCGATTGACCGAAGCGCGTCGTGCCATTCTTTTGGCACTGGGAAGCGCGGGCGAGGCAATATCACAGGATGCGTTGCTCGAGGCTGCGGGGGCGTCGGTCGGGGTGCTGCGCGAGATGGCCCGACGGGGCTGGGTGGAGATCGAGCGGCGCCGCGAGTTACCGGAAGAAGACGCCGACGCTGGGGGCGATTCGCCGGGCGAACTGATCGATGAACCCGAATTCGAACTGAACGAGGAGCAGGTCGAGGCGCTGCGGCGCATGCGGGAGACGATCGGCGCGGGTGCGTTCAAGGTGACCCTGCTGCTGGGGGTGAGCGGATCGGGCAAGACGGAGGTCTACATCCGGGCGATGCGCTCGGTGATGGAGAGCGGACGGCAGGCGATGCTGCTCGTGCCGGAGATCGCCCTGACGACGCAGCTCGTGGCGCGGCTGTCGCGGCGACTTCCTGGCGTGGCGGTGAATCACAGCGGACTCAGCGAGGGGCAGCGCTCGCGGCTCTGGCGGCGGATTGCCGCGGGCGAGACGAACGTGGTGGTCGGTACGCGCAGCGCGGTGTTCGCCCCATGTCCGAAGCTCGGCCTGATCTGTGTGGACGAGGAGCAGGAGCCGAGCTTCAAGAATCTTCAGGCGCCGCGGTTTCACGTCCGCGATGCGGCGATCATGCGGGCAGCCCGGCTGGGGATTCCGGTCGTGCTGGGATCGGCCACGCCGTCGCTGGAGTCGTACTACCTGAGCGAGCGTCGCAGCGACTGGCAGCGCGTGTATCTGCGGCGGCGGGTGATGGAGCTTCCGCTGCCCAAGGTTCATGTGGTGGACATGCGCGACGAGGTGGCGGAGCTGCGCCGGGACGTGGTGCTCTCGCGGGCACTGGAAAACCTGCTCAGGGAGACGTTGGAGCGCGGCGAGCAGGCCATCATCCTGCTCAACCGCCGCGGGTTCGCGACGAAGGTCATCTGTGAGCGCTGCGGAACGCGGGTGACCTGCCCCAACTGCAATATGGCCATGGTCGTGCATGCCGCGAGCGGGCAGTGCGTTTGTCATTATTGCCGGCTGCGAATTCCCATTCCCGAAACATGTCCGAACCTCGGCTGCGGTGGAGCGATGGTGCAGCGCGGCCGGGGCACGCAGCGGATCGAGCAGTTGCTGTCGGAGCGGTTCCCGCAGGCACGAATTCGCCGGGCGGATAGTGACACCATGACGCACCGGCGGCATTACGAAGAGGCCGTGCGCGACTTCGAGCGTCACGAGGTGGACGTGCTCGTGGGCACGCAGATGATTGCCAAGGGGCTGGATTTCCCGAAAGTGTCCCTGGTGGGGGTGATCGACGCGGATGCCTCGGCGCCGGGCGGGGATTTTCGCGCCGGGGAGAGGCTGTTCCAGCTTATCACCCAGGTGGCCGGTCGAGCGGGACGGGCGAGCACCGGCGGGCGTGTGGTGGTGCAGACCACGAGTCCGGAGCTGCCGGCACTGCGTTTCGCCCTGACGCACGACTTTGAGGCCTTTGCGACGAGCGAGCTGGAGGTTCGCCGGAAGACGCTGCTGCCGCCGTTCCGGCGTCTGGCACGGTTCGTGCTCGCCCATGAACGGGAGCAGACGGCACGGTCCGAGGCGGCTGCGCTCGGGGAGCGGGTCCGGGAGGCGATTGCGGCGCTGAAACTCGAACGGGCGGACGTTCTGGGCCCGAATCCGTGTGCGTTGAGCCGGCTGCGGGGGCAGTATCGGTATGATCTGCTGGCGCGGACACTCAGCGCGGGGCAGCTTCGCGAATTGCTCGCGGCGCTGGAGAACACGAAGGCCCTGCGAACAAGGGCGAAGTCACTGGTGGTGGATGTCGATCCGGTGACGATGAGTTGAAGAGGCAACGGGCAATAGGCAATAGTTAGGAAGAGACAAGACGCCGAGTTCACAATTCGAACAAGCGGGGACGAATCCCATGAAATACGCCATCATTCTACCCGACGGCGCGGCCGACTTGCCCGTGCCCGAGCTCGACGGCCGCACGCCGCTGGAGGCGGCGCGCAAACCCAACATGGATTGGATCGCCGCCAGCGGGCGGCAGGGTCGCGTGGTCACCGTGCCCGAGGGGTACACGCCGGGCAGTGATGTCGCCACGCTGACACTCTTCGGCTACGACCCGGCGAAGTACTACAGCGGGCGGGCACCGCTCGAAGCGGCGGCGCAGGGACTCCCCGTCGGCGAGGATGAACTTGTCTTTCGCTGTAACCTCGTAACCATCGTCGATGGGGTCATGGCGGACTTCACGGCCGGGCACATCGGGCAGAAGGAGGCGGAACGGATCCTCGCCGATTTGAACACGCTGCTCGGTGGGGAGCGGTGCCGGTTCCACGTGGGGGTGTCGTATCGCAACCTGATGATCGCGGCGCGGGCGTCGGAGATCGACGTGCAGTGCACGCCGCCGCACGACATTCCCGACAAGGCCGTGGACCGATATCTTCCGCGTGGCCGCGGGGCGGAATGGCTGCGCGGACTGATGGACCAGGCGCGGGCGCTGCTTTCCGAGCACGATGTGAACGTCGTTCGGCGCGATCTGGGCGAGAACCCGGTCACGGATATCTGGCTATGGGGGCAGGGGCGACCGATGGTGCTGCCGACGCTCCACGAGCGTTTCGGCCTGCGCGGGGCGCTGATCGCCGCCGTTGACCTGATCCGCGGCATCGCCCGCTTGGCCGGTATGGACGTCATCGATGTTCCTGGAGCAACCGGATATCTCGACACCGACTACGCCGCCAAGGGTCGCTACGCTGTTGAGGCACTGGACAAATACGACGTGGTTGTCGTTCACGTGGAAGCGCCGGACGAGGCGGGCCATCTGGGCAACGTGCGCGAGAAAGTCGCGGCGATCGAACGCGTCGACGCGCATGTCGTGGGACGGGTGCTCAATCGGCTGCGGCAGGAGCCGGAGTGGCGGATTCTCGTCGCTCCAGATCATCCGACCCCGGTGAGTACGCGGGTGCACTCGGCCGAGCCGCCGCCGTTCTGCCTGGCGGGGACGCGCTTTCACGGCATCGTGCAGCGGGCTTTTTGCGAATCCGCGGCGAGCAAGAGCGATCTTTTCATCGATCCGGGGCATGAATTGCTGGAGTATTTCCTGCGGGGATCGTAGAACAGTGTTGCGGAAATGGCGGGGTGCTGGAGGCTTGGTGTACCGTGCAAAGGAGAATGGAAAGCGCGGTGCTCGGGCTCGTACTGGTTGCGGCGTTTCACGCGATCCCCGGGTGGCTCCTTAGCTTCGTCCCTGCGCAGCGGTTATACCATCAAATCGGCGCAAAAGGCTTCTGGACGCTGTACGATGGATTGACCGGCGTCATGCCGTTGCTGCTCTGTCTCTCCGCGCCGCAGCGCAGCGGTCTGACCCTGGGGCGATGGGGGGGCGAACCAAGAAGGTAGCATTCATCTGCCTCTTACCCGTTGTCCTTACGGGCATTGTGTATCCCCTGACTTCCCGGCCTTTCAGCGGAGACCGCATCGGCATGTGGCTCATATCCCCCCTTGCGCAAGACCTGCTGTTTGCCGGCTACATTTATGGCCTCTTCGACACGGTCTTCGCCGGATACGCGCATTCCCGCGTACGCATTCGGTGGGCCGTTCTTATCACCGCTGCGTACTTCGGCCTATGGCACGTTCCAAACTTCGCGGGGATGGACACCGGATACGTTCTCTTTCAGCTTCTGTACACAACGGTAGGTGGAGCTTGGATCCTGCTGGCGAGACAATATACCGGGAGCATTCTGCCCGGGGTGCTCACACACATGGCATGCAACTTTATCGGGTGGCTCTGATTCCTTGACGGCATCCGCCCGCGAATGACGCGCTGTTCCAACTGGCGCAAAATCAAATGGCTTGCACTGAGCATCCTCGCCGTTGGTACGCCAGCGGACATCTTGTTGATAAGGGTGGAGCAAGGCAGGGGCCCAGGACGTTGGACGCTTGGCCCGGATCGGCACTATGATCCAGCCAGACACCGCAGAAGAGGAGTTCGACATTCATGAGCAACGACCAACGTATTCAGCAGTTCCGTCAGATGACCGAAGCCGACCCGGAGAACGAGCTGGGGCACTTCAGCCTCGGCCGGGCGCTTCTTGAAGCCGGTCGTGCGGAGGAGGCCGCGGCGTCCTTCGAACGGGTCATTGCGCTCAAGCCGGAGATGTCCAAGGCGTATCAGCTACTTGGCGAGGCACTGGAGCGGGCGGGTCAGCGCGAGCCGGCCGTCGAAGTGCTGACCCGCGGCGTGACGGTGGCTGACAAGCAGGGCGATCGCATGCCGCGTGACGCCATGGTGTCACTCCTGAAGGATTGGGGGGCGCCGGTACCCGCGTTGGCGGCATCGGCCGGAGCCGCGGCGGCCGAGTCCGGTCCGGGCGGAATGAGCCGTGAAGGATTTCAATGCGTGCGATGCGGCAGGCCGAGCGGACAGATGCCCAAACCACCCTTCAAGGGAGAATTGGGGCAGCGGATTCACGACCACGTCTGCCAGCCCTGCTTCCGGGAGTGGATCCCCATGGGCACCAAGGTCATCAACGAACTGGGCCTGCAACTCAGCACGCCCGCCGGACAGGAGACGTACGACCAGTACATGATCGAGTTTCTCCAGCTCGACCAGGTCTGATCCGCCTGTCATCCCCCGATGGCACGCCTCCTGTCACTTCGGCGCTGCATGCGTCAGATTCGATGGAATCGCCCCGTCGAGAAAGCTATACTTTGGTAATGTAGCCGATGGATGAACCTGCGGAATCAGGTCATCGGCTCCATGTGCGGGCGGCATGCCGATTGATGTCTGCGGAGTTGCGTGTCCATGACGATGTCTTCGACCGGTGAATCGGCTCCGTTGGTGGCAGCTTCGGCACCGCGCGTACGACTCGTCCCCGACGCCGGCAAGGATGAGGATCAAGCCATTGAGTGCCGTCGCGTTGTCACGCTGATCGGTTCACGCCCGGGCTGCAAGATCCATCTCAAGCACCGCAGCGTAAGTGCACTGCACGCCGCGATCGTCAACGACGGGGCCAACATCCACGTGCTGGACCTCAACAGCGATCAGGGCACGCTACTCAACAGCCTGAAGCTGGAAAGCGAGCGGGCCCAGGACGGCGATCTCCTGAGCATTGGGCCCTGGATGTTTCGAATCGATGTTCAGAAGGAAGCCGCGGGCTCCGAGGCGGGTGCGCCCAGAGACCTTTTCGGCGTAAGCCTTGATCCCACGCCGCGGGTCGTCGCTCTCGAGCATATTCCCACCGGGCGCATCCTCCATCCGCGGCGCGACGTGTGCACGCTGGGGCGGCGCTCCGGTTGCGACATCGTGATCGAGGACTTCCGCGTTTCGCGGGTTCACGCCCTGCTGCTGCGTTACTTCGGCCACCCGGCGGTCTTCGACGTGCTCAGCCACAACGGCACGCGCGTCAACGGGCAGGAGGTCGGATTCCACCTGCTCAGCGATGGGGACATCATTGCCGTGGGCGAGGCGCAGTTCCGCGTGCGGCTGATCGTGTCGAGCGTTTCCTTGGCGGCGTCGGGCAAGCCCGACGCGCCGCCGGCACGCATCCCGGCGACGCCACGGGCCGATGAAGTGGATCTGGCCGACATCGAGCGGGCGGAGACCTGGAAGGACCGTCATAACGGCGACGGTACGATGAACGGCTCATAGCGCCCGATCCCGCCGGCGTCATATCCCGATCGACCACGATTTCTTATAATGGCGGCTTGCAGGAGTGGGTTTTCCGCGGCCTGATTGGCGGCGAATCGCGGCAGCGCGGGCGAGGTCGTTTCTGCTCGTCTGGCTGAAGTCCTACGACTCGCTGCGACGGACCGCTTCCCACGACAGAAATACGTTCGCCGAGCAGGAGCAATCCCCATGACCCCATCTTCTACCGCCGCAGCGCCGAAGTCCCAGCGCGTCGTCCGTGCCCCCCGCGGCACGACGATCACTTGCAAGGGTTGGCTCCAGGAAGCCGCCATGCGCATGCTCATGAACAATCTCGACCCCGAAGTGGCCGAGCTTCCCGAGCAGCTCATCGTTTACGGCGGCAGCGGCAAGGCGGCGCGCTCCTGGAAGGACTTCGAACGCATCGTCGCGGCGCTGCGCGAACTCGAAAACGACGAGACGCTGCTGGTGCAATCGGGTCGGGCCGTGGGCATCGCCCGCACACACCCCGATGCCCCGCGCGTGCTGATCGCCAACTCGCTGCTGGTACCGGCGTGGGCGACATGGGATGAGTTCCGCCGCCTGGAGGCGAAGGGCTTGACCATGTACGGCCAGATGACCGCGGGAAGCTGGATCTACATCGGCACGCAGGGCATCCTCCAGGGAACCTACGAGACCTTCGGCGCCGCGGCGAAGGAGCACTTCGGCGGCTCACTCAAGGGACGACTGGTCGTCACCGGAGGGCTCGGGGGCATGGGCGGGGCCCAGCCGCTCGCCGCGACGATGAACGGCGGCGTCTGCCTGTGCGTCGAAGTGGATCAGGCGCGTATCGAGCGGCGCATTCGCACCCGTTACCTCGACCGCTGGACGGCCGACCTCGATGAGGCGCTGAATTGGTGCAATGACGCGAAGAATAAAGGCGAGGCACATTCCGTCGGCCTGCTGGGCAACTGCGCCGATGTGCTGCCGGAGTTGATCCACCGCGGCGTCACGCCCGACCTGCTCACCGACCAGACCTCGGCCCACGACGCACTTAACGGTTACGTGCCCAACGGCATGCGCTACGCTGATGCGACCGCACTTCGCGAACGCGACCCGGAGCGCTACATCGGCGAGTCCATGAAGGCGATGGGCGTTCACGTCCAGGCGATGATCGAGTTGCAGAAGCGCGGAGCGCTCACCTTCGATTACGGCAACAACATCCGCGGGCAGGCCAAGCTCGTCGGCGTGGAGAACGCCTTCGACATCCAGGGTTTCGTGCCGCTGTTCATCCGCCCGCTGTTTTGCGAGGGACAAGGGCCGTTCCGCTGGGCGGCGCTCTCCGGCGAT
This sequence comes from Phycisphaerae bacterium, assembly GCA_024102815.1. NCBI lineage: Bacteria > Pseudomonadati > Planctomycetota > Phycisphaerae > Phycisphaerae bacterium. Next base: position 94,828 of record JAGFJJ010000076.1, on the reverse strand, counting down.
CCCAAGGACCTCGCCCGAACCGATCGCGCCGTGCTCGAGACGTTCCCCGAGAATGAGCACCTCTGTCGCTGGATTCGACTGGCCGGCGAGCGCGTGGCGTTCCAGGGTTTGCCCGCGCGAATCTGCTGGCTGGGCTATGGCGAGCGGGCGAAGATGGGGCTGGTGTTCAACGAGCTTGTTCGCAAGGGTGAGGTTTCCGCGCCCATCGTCATCGGGCGGGACCACCTCGACTGCGGCAGCGTCGCCTCGCCGAACCGCGAGACCGAGGGCATGAAGGACGGGTCGGACGCGATCGCCGACTGGCCGGTGCTCAATGCCCTGCTCAACACCGCCTGCGGAGCGAGCTGGGTCAGCGTGCATCACGGCGGCGGCGTGGGCATCGGCTACGCCTTGCACGCCGGGCAGGTGATCGTGGCCGACGGCACCAAGGAAGCGGCCGCTCGACTCGAACGCGTGCTCACGGCCGACCCTGCGACGGGCGTCTTCCGCCACGTAGACGCGGGGTATGAGAAGGCGGCGCAGATCGCGAAGGAGCGAGGGGTGAAGGTGCCAAAGTAAGCCCCGAGGACTGCCTCGGCCCGCTGTGCTACGAGGAGTTATGGCTGTACCTGACTTGATTCTGGTCTCTATGGGATGGCCAAGAAATGCCGGAACTCAGCCGTTTCTTCGGGATAGTCATTGCAATGTACTACAATGATCATGACCCACCGCACTTCCACGCACGATATGGATCGCGAAAGGCAACGTTTGCGATTGACGATCTGAGACTGCTGGACGGGGATATCGGGCCGCGTGCGCACGGCTTGGTGGTTGAATGGGGTCGCCTGCACAAAGAGGAGTTAGCGGAAGCATGGGAACTATCACGTGAACATAAACCGCTCGCTGCAATTCCTCCGCTGGAGTAAGCCAACATGCGCGACGTAACGGAGGTCAAATGCCTCGGCGGTCATCGCCTCGAGCTCCGCTTCGACAACGACGAGCGACGTGAAATCGACATCGGCGAATTTGTGTCCTTCGACGGCGTGTTTGAATTGCTCCGCGATCCCACTTATTTCCGTCGCGTGGCCGTGAACGCCGACCTCGGAACGATCGTCTGGCCCAACGGCGCCGACCTCTGCCCGGACGTGCTCTACGCGAAATCTACCCCGGTCAAGGGAAACGGCAGCCGTTCCGGGTCGTAAAGATCATTCGATCGTCGGCAATGCCCGCTTCTCCGGCGGCAGGAGGCGGAAGCCGACGTCCGGAGCGCGACCACGGCCTTGTGGCGGATCGATCGACCCGTCGTCGTCCGTCTCGTTCGCTCCAATCGAATAGATCACCAGCGCGCCGTCGTCTTCGTGCTTAAGGCGCAGCGGCTTGTCGTCGAACGGATCGGCCGGGACGCCGTCCAGAAAAGCCGGCACGAGGTCGCTCAATTCTGCGGGGAAGGCGCCGTTGGCGAGTCGGTATCGCTCCGAAGCGAGAATGGCGATCACGCAGCGGGATTCGGCAAGGCTGCGAAGATGAAGTTCAATAGCGCGGGTGACCACTGGCGCTGCGAAGCCCGCAGACATGTTGAGCGGATTCCGGCTCTGAAGCCTTTTCTCTTCACTCTGGGCAGTCGACCAAAGGTCTTTCGGCAGACGGTCAGTTGCCTCGATGAGAATAGAATAATATTCGGCGAGATTCATCCGATTGCAATTCAAGAAGTAAGCGCGGAGGCCGACGACGGAAGTCCACCATGGCGGCGATGTCAGGACGCCTGGTTGCGAAGGCGCGAATCCGTAAGTCGGTGTCATCATGTTCAGGTCGCCTGCCCTCTCGCCAAGCAAGACCATTCGGAACCCATGCATCTTCTCGCTCCGTTCCCACGCGACCTGTAGCCGTTTCAGAATTGGGGCGTCCGTTTCCGGAAGCTGAAGTGATTCGGTTGTGAGCCGAGCCGCCATGGACTCGACGGCCATGGCAATGAGGTTCGCAATGAGCGTCGGCTCTTCGTGTATTGCCCCCGCCAGCCGCAACAGCAGTGTCGTGTCCCGAGCAGCGCGATCATGGTCACCATCGGCGCTCGCGACGGCGGCATCGATATACAGAATCTTGCACAAGTCGCGCAATTTCGAGAATACATGCGATGAACTCGACATTGCCCCGATCACATCGCTGGCGTATTCAATGCGCAGTCGCGCGTCGGGATACTCCAGCAGCTCTGTAAGCTGGTCGAGCACTCCCGCATGCGATTTCAAATACTCCCGCGTGTGTTCCAGGCATTTCGCGTCGAGTCGTTCCGGAAACTCAAACTCGCATTTGTCGTCCAGCATGAGGACGCCCTCATAAGGGACGTCCACTTTCTTCAGTTCGCTTAGCGCTGCGTAGATGATCGGCCCGCCGTCCTCCTCCGGCGGGATCGCTGGGCGACTGGCCAGGACCTCGTCCAGCGTCAGCGGCTGGCCCGAGGCGCGGATCTCGGCCGCCAGCTTCTCCCAGCGGGACTCGGCGACCTTGCCCATCACGGCCAGCACGCAGACAGCCAGCAGGGCGAGCACGACGAGGGCGAGAAACCCCCGGAGGAGCCAGCGTCCCCAGCCTCGTTTTCTCGCCGGTTTCCGGCCCGACATCAGTATCGCTCCTGCAGCAGTGTCATTCCGCTTTACGGCCCCGTCTATGATGCTGCTCCTGAAATCCGCACTCGCCTGCGACCCGCCTGACTACTCCACCAAGACCGCGGATCGCCGCTCCGGTGGCAGGAGGCGGAAGCCGACGTCCGGAGCGCGACCGCGGCCTTGAGGCGGATTGATCGACCCGCCGTCGTCCGTCTCGTTCTCACCAATCGAATAGATCACCAGCGCGCCGTCGTCTTCGTGCTTAAGGCGCAGCGGCTTGCCGTCGAACGGATCGGCCGGGAGGGCGTCCAGAAACGCCGGCACCAAGTCGCTCAAATCCTGCGGGAAGGCGCCGTTGGCGAGGCGGTAGCGCTCCGAAGCGAGAATGGCGATCACGCAGCGGGATTCGGCAAGGCTGCGGAGATGAAGCCGAACGGCGTTGGAAATGCTTGGGGCGGTGATACTGACAAAAGTGGAAAGGAATCTCCACTTCTTTGACCTCTTTTCTTCCGCTCTCGCTTTTGCCAGCAACGCATGGGGTGACGTCTCCGCCGCCGCGATCAGGCGCGAATAATAGAGCATGATATCAACGCGACTCTGGCTCAAGTACCACGCACTGTACCACGGGACGAGCGTATCCCATGACAACAGTGGCGCCTTGCCGGACATGCTTCTGATAGCGCTCAGAAAGTTCAAGGCGTGCGCACGCTCGCCAAGTAGAGCCATGCGCATCGAACGGCTGGCAATCTGCCTGTCAATTACGTCCTGCAATTCAGCCAGCGCGCTGTCCGGGAACACTCTTATTTGCAGAAGGTCCGGAACGAGCCGAACCGCCATGGCGTCAATGGCGGTGCCTACAAGGTGCGTCAGCAGTACGGGCTCGTCGTACAGCGATTGACTCAAGCGAAGCATGACCCGCACGTCGCGAACCATGTGCTGATCATCTCCATCCATTCCGGCCAGCGCCCCATCCAGGTAGACGGCCTTCGACAGAAATCGCAACCGGCTGATCAAGGGCAGAACAGGTCCCGATATGTCCATCGGATCCTTGTATGGAATGTGAAGATACGCGAGGGGTTTCTCAAGCAACTGATCCAGCAAAGAAAACACGGGGGCGTTAGCGCCAAGATACTCCCGCGTGGACTTCAGGCATCTTGCGTTAAGTCGCTCGGGAAACTCGAACCTGCACTCGACTTCGACTCCCAGGATGAACACGTCTTTTTGCGAGACTTCAAGTTCCTGGATCTTCTCCAGCGCCGCATGGATGATGGGGCCACCGTCTTCCTCCGGCGCAATCGACGGGCGACTGGCCAGGACTTCCTCCAGCGTCAGCGGCTGGCCCGAGGCGCGGATCTCGGCCGCCAGCTTCTCCCAGCGGGACTCGGCGACTTTGCCCATCACGGCCAGCACGCAGACGGCCAGCAGGGCGAGCACGACGAGGGCGAGAAATCCCCGGAGGAGCCAGCGGAAAGGGCGTTTGGGACGGGAGCTGGGTTGATCGGCCATGGCGGGTGCTCCAGCGCATCAGATGTCGGGGCATTTCACATTCTTCAGTCTACCGGCTCCCACGCCCGCCTGGGTTACAAATCGAGGGGTTCTTCGGAATCACCGGCACCGGGGAAGGGAAAATACGGAGGTCGCTCCCCACTCGCCGCCCAGCTTTCCGCATTCCGAATTCACCATCCCGCATTTTTCTCCCGGCACGCGGCGTGCTACCCCCTTCTCGATCGGCGCGATACGATGCAGGGTAGATCGATCCGCAGGGCGCCGCCCGTGCCGATTCGACACCCCGCCTTACGGATCATTCAGTCGAACAAGCACCGGCCGAGGTACCGCCGCAGAACAGGAGCTTCCGCATGACCACCGACCAGGCACGCATCGAGAAGGACAGCATGGGCGAGATGACCGTTCCCGACTGGGCCCTGTGGGGCGCACAGACGCAGCGGGCGGTGGAGAACTTCCCCATCAGCGGGTACCGCTTCGGGCGGCGGTTCATCCGGGCCATGGGGCTGATCAAGCAGGCGGCGGCCAAGGTCAACCTCGAACTGGGCAAGCTCGATCCGGAGCGGACGCATTTCATCGCCACGGCCGCGCAGGATGTCATCGACGGCAAGCTCGACAAGCACTTCGTCCTGGACATCTACCAGACCGGCTCGGGCACCTCCACCAACATGAACGCCAACGAGGTGATCTCCAACCGGGCGATCCAACTCGCCGGCGGCAAGGTCGGCTCGCGCGAGCCGGTGCATCCCAACGACCACGTCAACATGGGGCAGTCGTCCAACGACGTGATTCCCGGCGCGATTCACGTCGCCCTGGCCGAGGCGCTGAAGTACGACCTCATCCCCGCGCTGGAGCATCTTCACCAGCAGCTTCACAAGAAGGCGACGGCATTCGACGCCATCGTCAAGATCGGGCGCACGCACCTTCAGGACGCCACGCCGGTTCGGCTCGGACAGGAATTCGCGGGGTATGCCCGGCAGGCGCAGCTCGCCGCGCAGCGCGCCACCCGCGCCGTGGAAGCCCTGCGCGAACTGCCCATCGGCGGCACAGCCGTCGGCACGGGCATCAACACGCATCCGGAATTCGGGCGGCGCATCGCCGCGGAACTGACCAAGGCGACGAACATTCCGTTTACCGAGGCCGAGGACCACTTCGAAGCCCAAGCCGCCAAGGACGCCGTGGCGGAGGCTAGCGGTTTGCTGAAGGCGACCGCCGTCGGCATGGCCAAGGTCGCCAACGACATCCGCCTGCTGGGCTCAGGTCCGCGCTGCGGCATCGGGGAGCTCAAGCTGCCCGCGACGCAGCCCGGAAGCAGCATCATGCCCGGCAAGGTGAACCCGGTAATGAGCGAGATGCTCGTGCAGGTCTGCGGGCAGGTCATCGCTGCGGACGTGGCGACGACGCTAGCTTGCCGTGAGAGCTTTTTCGAGCTCAACGTGGGCATGCCCCTGATGGCCCACAACCTGCTCGAGGGCATCCGCCTGCTGACCAACGGTGTGCGTACGTTTGCGGATCGCTGCGTGGCGGGGATCGAGGCCGACACCGAGCGCTGCGCCGCGCTGATCGAGGGCTCGCTGGCCATGTGCACGTCGCTGGCTCCCAAGATCGGTTACGACCAGGCCGCGGCCATCGCCAAGGAAGCGTACGCCTCTGGCAAGACCGTCCGCCAAGTCGCCCGGGAGAAGAAGGTTCTCTCCGACGCCGATCTCGATCACACGCTCGATCCGATGTCGATGACGAAGCCGGGGTAGCGCCGGACGCAGAATGGTGAAATCGGATTGCAGAAGTGAAGAATCAGGGCGCGCGGTCCGTGATCGTCATTTCGGCCGACGCCGGAGTCCAGCATTATGGTCCAGGTGGTTCGCGTGCCTTCGATTCTTGGCGCTCGTGTGTCGGCGCTATCGAGCAATGTCCTCGCGCACGTCGGTTAGAAGCCGCGTTTCAATCCGCGAGCGCGCGAGCTTGAACCATGACTTTGCGCCGGTGCGCGCTTCTTTCGCCCCTGCGGCCGCCCTGATAGAGTAACCCTCCGTTTCAACCCGGGGTGAGATTGCGTTCGTGGAGGCTGGGGGGTGTCGCCGCGTTCGAAGGGATTCGTTATCGCCACCGTAGCATGGCTTGCCGCGGCCGCGCCAATTGCCGCGCAGGCGCAAGCGGACCGGTCGACATCGGCGCAGCTCGCCCAAGGCGACTGCAACAACAACGGCGTTCCCGACGAATTCGAAGACTGCAACAACAACGGGCTGGCCGACGCGTGCGACCTGCAATCCGGGACGAGCGGCGACTGCGACGGCAACGGCATCCCCGACGAATGCGACGTGGGCCCGGTGATCATTCTCCGCAGTGGCAACGGTATTCCGGGCGAATCCGATTCGAAAGTCACGATGTTCGCGGGTCCGCCCAACAGCGGATTCGCGGGGATATTCAACCCTCTCGCCTTCCTCGCCGCTCGACGCGGACCATTCCCCTTTGTCGTCGCTCCGCTTGACAACTGGATTCGCACGGTGCCATCGGACCCCATCGCCCAATGGGTGTCGCCTCTGCCCAATGCGGATGACGCGGCCGGCAGCGCCCTCTATGCCATAAACTTCAACTGGAATCCGCCGACGGACGAGCTTGTGTACCTCAATCTATCATGGGCCGTGGATGACCGGCTGGGGGATGAACTCAATGCCGGCGCCTACCTGAACGAAGCGGCAATCCCCGGAGGACTCTCCGGCGGAAGCCATCGGTTTACGTCCAAGGTCACGAACATCGACATTACGAACCTTCTCCTGCCCGGGCCCAATGCGCTCTATCTTTACGGGCGGGATCTCGGCGGACCGGCGGGGATCCTTTTCAGCGCCACGATCCGCACGGTTCATGGCGTCGATCCCGACTGCAACCGCAACGGCCTGCCGGACGCATGCGACCTCGCGAGCAATGACTGCGACGCGAACGGCCTCCCCGACGAGTGCGATCCCGACTGCAACCAGAATGATCGACCCGACGCGTGCGACATCGCCGACGGTGACAGCTACGATTTCGACGGGAATGGCGTGCCGGACGAATGCCAGCCGGATTGCAACGAAAACGGATTCCCGGATTTCCTCGACATCGCCTTCGGCATCGACTTCGATTGCAACGACAACCAGGTGCCCGACCTGTGTGACCTCTCCGATGGGATCGAGCAGGACTGCAACGGCAACCTCGTGCCGGACGCTTGCGATATCAGCGACGGTTTCAGCGGCGACTGTAACGCCAACGGCCTGCCCGACGATTGCGAAGCGGACTCCGACGGAGACGGTTTTCCCGATGCGTGCGATCAGCCGTGCGACTTCGACCACGACGCGGACGTCGATCTGCTGGACTACGCCGCGTATACGTTCTGCCTCGGGTTTTCCGGTCCGGCGCACACGCCGCCCTACTTCTTCTGCCGCGACATCTACGACGTGCAGGATTCGCACACAGTCGATCTGGCGGATTTCGCCTATTTGCAGGAGGTGTTCGGGCCGTAGAATGAAAGGTGCGAATTCCGGAGCACCGCACCCGCCATGAAATTCGCCTCCAAACAGGCTTTCCTTGAAGACGTTGAGAATTCATGGGAGGCGCTCGCCGTCCTCTTGAAGCAAATCACCGATGAAAGCCTCGCCCGGCCGGGGCTCTATGCCGAAGTCCGTGGCGGCGTGGACGTGCTCACGCACGTGCACGAATGGCACAACATGTGCCTGCGCTGGTACCGGGACGGGCTGAAAGGCATGCCGGAGATGCCCGCGCCGGGATTCACGTGGGGGCAGTGCCCGGCGCTCAACGAACACATTTACGAGCAATACAAAGATGTCTCGCCGGACGAGGCTCGCCGCAAGCTGCGCGCGTCGCACCGGAAGGTGCTTAAGCTGCTGGAAGCCCGGTCCGAACGAGAGCTGTTGGAGCCGGGTTACTACGCGTGGTGCGGCAAGGCCCGCAAGCTCCCGCTGACGAGTTATTTCCATCCCAACACCAGCGGACACTACCGCTGGGCGCAGAAGAAGCTGAAGCGGCTTGTGCAGCAGGGTCAGCCGACGGGGCAACGCTCAACGCGCCGACGCCTGTAACGCTGCTGAGGGCGTGGAGTCGCTTCGCAATTCGCTCTATGATGGTGGTCCGGAAAAGCAGATCAAATGCCGCCAGAGACGTGCCATGTACATTGCACTTGGACTGCTCGCAGTTGCTTGCATCGCCCTTGTCGCCTTCGGCTGGCGAGGTGTCCGTCAAGGCGACACGCCGCACTGCCGCCGCTGTGACTACAACCTCACCGGAAATGAGACCGGCCAGTGCCCGGAATGCGGCCGTCCGGTGGAACAGGGCGTGGTCTTCGGCGAACGCCGGAGGCGGAGGATACCCATTGTCATCGGTTTGATCGGGATGCTGGTCGTCGGTGGGATGGGGTATGTTCAATTCCGAAACGTCTCGATCTTGAAGTCGCTGCCGAATTCGGCTGTGTCATTTCTAGCTCGTTGGGGCTCGAAGGACGCGTTTGACGAAGCCATGGATCGCCTCGAAGGCAAGTTGACGGACGTCGACGAGGCGTTGCTTCTCGAAGCGTTCCGCCGCGCACGAGAGTGCCCGTCACCGGCGACCGGCAAATGCGCCGATTGGTGCAAACTTCTTGTCCGCGCGTGGTATTCCGGCAATCTCTCCGGGCACGAGGCTCAATACTGCGAGTTCTTTTTGGACTCGCCAACCCTGATCGTGGAACCGATGTTCGCTGGCGATAAAGCCGTACGTGCATCGGTCGAGTTTAGCCTACCCTGTGCGGCTGCGAGTGAGGCGGAGGATCTCCGCCTTTGGATCACGACTCAGGACGAACGCATGCGTATCCAATCGAGATGCGGAGGCGACCCCGTTGATTACTCAGTGACGGGCCACGGGTACTTGATTGATTTGATGGGTTTGACCTTTCGCAGCAACAAAGAAATTCATTGCGCAATCCACGCAGGTGATTACATGATTGATTATTCAGGTCGCACCTGCCTGCGCACGACTCGAGGCACGGGTACGGCATGCTGCCGCGAGTTTACCCTTCAAGAACGCGCAACCGCGTCGCCGCTGGAATTCGGTTCCGGCGATTTACCCGATATGGCCGCTACAATCCGGGAATCGCTGGAGATTGGCCCCGCGCTCGTTTCGCATGACAACGCCAATGGAGCGTGGTTTATGTTCCACACGATAACGATCAGGGCGAGGAAACCGGCCCCAACGTCGATGGCCTTTGAGGTCTTTGCCGTCTCGGAAGGTGCACAAGCCGCAATAGGAACGCTATGTACCAGCGAAGGCGACTCGAGAGCTGAATTCGAGGATCCTGAGAATGGAGTCGACCTTGACGGCCAGGAATTCAACATCCTCCTTCGCTTCTCCCCCGACGTTGCTCGCGAATGCAAAATTCAGAACGCCTGGGTCGGCGAGGTCGATCTGGGTCCGTACTATCTTGAGCCGCTCCCGCCCAAGTTTCGCCGATCCGGCGGTCAGTAATGAATTGATGTTCACCGGGCGAATCGATCTCTCCCCCCCGCGTTCCGTGGCAACCTCATTGCGAACTCGGCCTCCTCAGCCGCTCCTTCCACTCCTGAATGCGCCGCAGGGCTTCCAGCGGCGTGATCCGGTCGGGATCGACCGCGGCTTCTCGGCGCGCTGGCCATCGGACTTGGCTTTGGCGTCGCGTTTCATTTCGCCCCCGCGATTCTCCTGGTATGGCTGGGCTGCGTGGCCTTTGATCTCTATTGGATGCGGCGCGAGCGATTCCGATCGGGGGCCGCGGTGATGATCCTCAGCGCGATTCTGGTATGCGTTCCCTGGACCTGGCGGAACTACTCCGTCCTCGGCGAGTTCTTCTTCATGCGCAGCAACTTCGGACTGGAACTGCGCATGGGCAACCACGAGGGCGCCGTGGCCGACGTGGAGGCAATGGATCGTCGGGAGGGCGACGGCATGCCGCACCCGGGCATCAACCTGACCGAAGCCCAACTGTGTCGCGATCTTGGCGAAGCCGAATACATGAGGAGGGCACGAACGAAAGCCTTCTCATGGATTCGAGCCCACCCGGACGAGTTCCTCCGCCTCACCGGATGCCGCATCCTGCACACCTGGTTCGGCCCCTGGTACACGGCGGCGTCGGTGGCTGCCTTCATCACGCTTCTGACGATTTTAGGAGCCATCGGCCTGTGGCGAGCCTGGCCTGCGATGTCCGTTCCCCAGCGCGTGGCCGTGCTATCGCCGATCCTGTTTTTCCCATTGGTGTACTACGTCGTGGTCTACATGCCGCGATACCGGGTGCCGATCGACTGGGTCGTGTTTCTGGCTGCGGGCGCGGCGATCTGGCCCGCGAGGCGGAGCGCTTCCGGCAGAGAGAAAATCCCGGAGACCAGTAACTCGTCCCTGTTGGTCACCTGTCGGATTCTGCATTGGGTTTGCGCCTTCGGCTGGGGTAACATAACGCCGTGCCGAAGCCAAATCCAATTGCTGCGATGCAAGCACCATGTATGCAGTTCTGATCCTGCTGACGCTCGGCTTTTTCGCCCTTATCGCCTTCGGCTGGCGAGGTGTCCGCCGGGGCGACACGCCGCATTGCCAGCGCTGTGACTACAACCTCACCGGAAACGAGACCGGCCAGTGCCCGGAATGCGGCCGTCCGGTGGAACAGGGCATGGTCTTCGGCGAGCGCCGCAGGCGGAAGTTGCCCATCGTGGTCGGGTTGGTCGGGATGCTGGTCGTCGGTGGGATGGGGTATGTTCAATTCCGAGACGTCTCGATCTTGAAGTCGATGCCGAATTCGGCGGTGTCATTTCTTGCGCGACATGGGTCGAAGCAGGCCCTCGAAGAAGCGGTGAATCGAGTGGACATGCGGGCGATCGTTGTGGATGAGCCGTTGCTGATCTGGGCCCTGGATGAACTTAGGGATCGCACGGCGACCGCTGCGAAGATACGTGCCAATTTGCGAAAGCTATTGGAATATGCATGGGGGAGCAATACGCTCTATGGTCATGAGTCGGATTATTGCGATGTTCTCGTTGAAGACGCCAGCATTGAGACCGAATACATTCTCGATGGCGATGTCGCTCTGCATGCTACAGTTCTAGTGAGGATTCCCTTCAGCGCGCATGTGTTCGCCGGCATGAAGCATTTCCCACTTCAATTTGAGGACGAATCCATTCGCATCGAAACTGATGACGGAAGAGATACGAAAACGAGAGGCGTGGCACGCTTCCACCGTTTTGGGGCGTGGAGCGGAGATCGTTACCATAACAGATTTGGCGTTCCCTATGTGTTTCATCAAGGCGACTATGACATTACCTACACAGCGGCGGTCGCGGCTACCCTTGTGCGACCCGACGGTGTGTCCGTGGATTGCTCGCACCCAATCGAACTTCACGCGAATGTAAGTGCGGTCCCTCTTGATCACGACAACCCCAATTCAAAAAGCATCGCCGAATTCGTGAGGCGAGAATTCAATATCACTCAAACAAAGAGCAGTTTCGGCATCGGGCTGCAGAACTACCGGAGCATGGCATTCTCGGCAAAGCGCGGAATCCCAGCATCCATAGCGTTCGAAGTGATTGCTTTCTCCGGCGAGAAGGAGACGCTGATCGGGCTCCTCTGCGCTGCCAAGGGAACCGCAACATTGAATTTCGCCGCGTCGACTGAAATTGTGGGACTTGAAGACCGGGAGTTTGACCTCCAACTGCGCTTTTCGCGCGACGCCGCCCGGGAGTGCAAAGTCCCGAATCCTTGGGTCGGCGAAGTCGACCTCGGGCCGTTCTATCTTGAGCCGCTCCCGCCCGAGTTTCGCCGATCCGGCGGGCAATAACGGAGTAGGGTCCGCCGTGCGAGTCGATCCCTTCGCCGTATCCTGCGGCAACCTCATTGCGAACTCGGCCTCCTCAGCCGCTCCTTCCACTCCTGAATGCGCCGCAGGGCTTCCAGCGGCGTGATCCGGTCGGGATCGACCGCGTCGAGTTCCCTGGCGAGCTCCTCGGCCGGGTCGCGAAAGAGCATCATCTGATCGTCCTCGCGCGATCGTCCACGGGAAAGCTGAGGCGTGCGCGACTCGCGCTCAAACCCGCGCTGGAGTTCGTCGAGCACTTCCCGACCGCGCGAGACGACCTCGCGGGGAATGCCGGCCAGACGAGCGACGTGCAGCCCGTAGCTCTGGCTGGCGCCGCCTTCGACGATGCGATGAAGGAAGACGATGCCGGACTCCCGGCCGCGCTCCGCGGGCAGCTCGCGAACGGCAACGTTGTAGTTCTTCACGCCGGAGAGCAGCTCGGCAAGCTCGGTCATTTCGTGGTAGTGCGTGGCGATGAGGCACCGGCAGCGGACGGCGTTGGCCAGGTGCTCCGTAATGGCCCAGGCGAGGGCGAGCCCGTCGAAGGTGCTTGTGCCCCGGCCGAGTTCGTCGAGCACCACCAGCGAACGCGACGTGGCGTGGTGCAGGATGTTGGCGGCCTCGGTCATCTCGACCATGAACGTGGACTGCCCGCGCATGATCTCGTCGGAGGCGCCGACGCGTGCGAAGAGACGATCGGCCAGCGAGAAACGCATGGATCGCGCCGGGACAAAGGCGCCGATCTGGGCGAGCAGCGTGAGCAGCGCGACCTGGCGGATGTAGGTGCTCTTGCCGGCCATGTTCGGTCCGGTGATGACGAAGAGGCGGGCGTCGGGATCGGCCAGTAGCGTGTCGTTGGGCACGAAGGCGTCGCCGAGGGTCTGATCGAGAACGGGGTGGCGTCCGTCGCGAATGTCCAACGTGTTGCCTTCGACGATTTCCGGTTGAACGCACCGGCGCTGGGAAGCGAACTCCGCCATCCCCGCGAGTACATCGAGCCTTCCCAGCGCGTCGGCCAGGGCCAGCAGCGGCTGCATCCTCTCCGCAACACGAGCGATGACCTGCTCGAACAGAATCGCTTCGCGCTCGACCGCTCGCTCGGCGGCGGTGAGCACTTCCTGCTCGTGATTCTTGAGTTCCTCGGTGATGTAGCGCTCGGCGTTCTTGATGGTCTGCTTGCGGATGTACTCGGCCGGCACCTCCGCCCGGGCGGCGTGCGAGACCTCGATATAGTAGCCGAACACGCGGTTGAACCCGACCTTGAGCTGCGGGATGCCCGTGCGCTGGACTTCCCTCCGTTGGAAGTCGGTGAGCCAGCTCTGGCCGTCGCGCCCGATGGAACGGAGGCGGTCGAGCTCGGCGTCGAAGCCGTCGGCGATGTAGCCGCCTTCGCGTGCGTGCGGCGGCGGATCGTCGAGCACGGCGCCGGCCAGGTATTCCGCGAGATCACCCAATCCGGTCAGGTCGGCGGCGATCGCCGCAAGCAAGGCCACGCGACTGTCAGTCAGCGGCTCGGCCAGTGACGGCAACGTCCGCAGGGTTCGACCCAGCGCGGCCAAGTCGCGCGGTGACGCCCGGCGCAAGGCCACGCGGGAGGCGATGCGCTCCACGTCGGACATCTGGCGGAGCCGCTCGCGGAGTCGCCGCCGGACGAGGTTCTGATCGAGCAAAAAGGCGACGGCATCCTGCCGGGCGACGATGGCGTCGGCGTCGATCAGCGGGGCGCGAAGCCAGTGCCGCAGGCGGCGTGTACCGGCTGGGTGAACGGTGCGGTCGATGGCGTGCAGCAGCGTGCCCTCACGCGAACCGGAGCGGAGCGTGCGGTCGATCTCCAGCGAACGCCAGGTGGCGTGGTCGATCTGAAGGGCGTCGTTGCTGCCCCGGCGGCGCAGAGCGGTGATGTGGGTCAGCGCCGTGCGCTGCGTCTCGCGGAGGTATTGCACAAGCACGCCCGCAGCGCAAACACCCGCGCCCGATTCCTCGAAGCCGAATCCGGCGAGCGTCGCCACGCCGAGGTGATCCAAGAGAACGCGCTCGGCGGTGGAGGCGGCAAATTCGTGGGCCGGGCGGCGCGAGAGCATGGTGTCGCAGGCGTGGCGGAGTTGTTCGCCGAGCTTGGCGGCGTCGCCCTGGCGATCGTCGTCAATCAACAACTCGGCCGGGGCGGCGCGGACAAGTTCGTCCAGCAGCGTGTCGCGGGTCAAGTCGACCACTTCGAACCGCCCGCTCGCCAGTTCAACCAGTGCCAGACCTGTGTCATCGCCGCGCAGGCAGATGGCTGCCAGCACGCAGTCTTCGCTGCCGGGCAGCAGGGCGTCGTCGGTGAGCGTGCCCGCGGTGACGATACGGACCACGTCGCGCTTGACCACGCCCTTGGCCTGTTTGGGGTTCTCGAGCTGCTCGGAGATGGCCACGCGATGGCCCGCGGCGACGAGCTTCTTGAGGTAGCTCTCCAGGGCGTGGTGCGGAATGCCCGCCAGCGGCACGGGATTCGGGCTGTTGCGGTCGCGGGTGGTCAGGGCGATGCCCAGCACCTTCGAGCAGAGCACGGCGTCGTCGTAGAAGGTCTCGTAGAAGTCGCCCATGCGGAAGAGCAGCACGGCGTCGCCCACGCGGGCTTTCTGCTCCACATATTGGCGCATAGCCGGCGTGAGGGCGTCCGACGGCGCCGGCACGGAGGGGGAGGTGGTTGTCGCAGGATCAGATGCCAAGGTGTATCAGGGATCTTTGGTGCTCAGAATCAGGTATTTCCAGTCCGACATCGTACCGGTTGTCCGGGATTCTGACAGTCCGCGGTATGCGACTATAATGCCGAGCAATGGGCCAGAACCGCGAAAAAGTCGTCGTCGCCATGAGCGGCGGGGTGGATTCCAGCGTGGCCGCCGCCCTGCTCGTCGAGCAGGGCTACGAGGTCGTCGGGCTCTTCATGCGCGTAGGGAGCCACGCCGGGGAGAGGCAACAGGCAAGGGGCAACGGGCAACAGGAAAGAACTTGCGACGTTCGGATCGAGAACGACTCGACGGCGCCAATCAGCTTGGCCCCCTCGACTACGAATATCGAGGACGTGCGTCAGGGGACGCACCCTACGAAGAATGCCGCTCAGGAAACTCCCGCCGGACGCGAGCGCCGCGGCTGCTGTAGCGCGGCCGACGCCGGCGACGCGCGATTCGTCGCCGGCAAGCTCGGCGTGCCCTTCTACGCCCTGAACTTCGAGGCTGACTTCGCCAGGATCATCGATCACTTCGCGGCCGAGTACGCGGCCGGACGCACGCCCAACCCCTGCGTCACCTGCAACGACCAGCTCAAGTTCGGCAAGCTGCTGGACTACGCCGACGCCGTGGGTGCGAAGTACGTCGCCACCGGCCACTACGCCCGCATCGGCGAGCGCGCCGGCCGGCGGGTCCTCTGCCGCGCCCGCGACGCCCGCAAGGATCAATCCTATGTGCTGTTCGGCGTCCGCCGGCCCGTGCTCGACAGGGTGATCTTCCCGCTGGGCGATCTCATCAAGGACGACGTCCGCCGCATCGCCGCGGAGCACGGCTTCCCCAACGCGGACAAGCCCGATTCGGTCGAGATCTGCTTCGTACCCAACGACGACTACACCGAAGTCGTTCGCGCCCGCCGTCCCGAAGCGTTCGTGCCCGGGGAGGTGGTCGATCCCACGGGCAAGGTCATCGGCCGGCACGAGGGCATTGGCAATTACACCATCGGCCAGCGCCGCGGGCTGGGCATCGCCGCGGGACGCCCGGTCTACGTTACGGCGCTCAACGTGCTCAGCAACACCGTCACGCTGGGCGATGCCGAGCACCTGCACAGTCCGTCGCTCATCGCCGAGCGCTGCAACTTTCTTGTTGATATCCACGACCTGCAAGACTTCCCGCGCGACGCAAACGGGGGATTCCGCGCGGCGGTGAAAATCCGCTACCTGCACACGGCCGCGCCCGCGACGGTACATCCACTCGAAGGCGGCCGGGCACGCGTGGTGTTCGATGAGCCTCAGCGGGCCGTCACGCCCGGACAGGCCGCGGTGTTCTACGACGGTGACGTGGTGCTCGGCGGAGGATGGATCGAGCGCGAGGAATGATGGCGGTTCGGTGATTGCCAAACGCGAAATATCGGTCCCGCCCACGGCGCCGCGAACAATTCAAGCCTGCCGGAAAACACTCGGGGAAACAAATCCAGATTGGCTTCGTTGAATCGCGGTCGCTGATTCCGTTATGATGGGTTGCGATTTCTCGCGGAAACACGGATCGATGGCGCGCGGCTGTGGACGTGCAGATGTCCCCGCCAGCCGCCGTGCAGCATCCCGCATGGAAGGAATCTCATGGTCCCCCGAATTCTCCTCACGAATCTCCTTGTACTTCTCTCCGCCGGCCCGGTTGTCCATGCGGAGCAGGCGCCTGCGGACAGCCCGCCGGCGGCCAAGCGCTTCGATGACTACATCGTGGCAAGGGTGAATATCACCTCAAAACAGCAATATGCCGAGGTCGAGAAGATCATCGAGACGTTCTGGTCGGAGCATCCGGGAATCGGCTCCGTCGAGGTCGTGGTTCGTCGCACCGACCTCCCACGTCTTCGGGCACTGGGCCTCGATCCCCAGACGCTCATCGAAAACCTCCAGGCGCTGATC
The DNA here is from genome assembly GCA_024102815.1 of Phycisphaerae bacterium. Classification (NCBI taxonomy): domain Bacteria; kingdom Pseudomonadati; phylum Planctomycetota; class Phycisphaerae; species Phycisphaerae bacterium. Next base: position 78,276 of record JAGFJJ010000076.1, on the reverse strand, counting down.
GACGCCGAGCGCCCGGTCAGAAAAACTCAACTGGCCTGGTTCGACGATTACCACGACTACAACGCCATCGTGACGTACCTGAACCAACTGGCGGCGGCCCACCCCACGCTCGCCCAGGTCATTCCGGTGGGTACCACATGGGAAGGCCGAACGATCTGGGGAATACGCATTGCGGGAGCCAACCAGAGCCCCTTCGCCCCGTCGGTGATCTACTTCTCATCGGTCCATGCGCGGGAGTGGATTGCGGCTACGGTTCCGCAGTATGTCGCCACGTACCTGCTGGACAACTACGGCATCAACGCAACCGTCACCGATCTCGTGGACAATGTGGAGTGGATCCTCATCCCGGTGGGCAACCCCGACGGCTACGTGTACACCTGGACCAGTTACCGGCTCTGGCGCAAGAACCGGCGCAACAACGGCGACGGCAGCTTCGGCGTGGATATCAACCGCAATTGGGGCTACGAGTGGGGCGGAGCCGGCACGAGTCCCACCCCCAGCGACGACACCTATCGGGGACCCTCCGCGTTTTCCGAGCCGGAAACGCAGGCGCTGCGCGACCTGTTTCTGGCCAATCCGCAGACCCGCGCCCAGCTCGACATACACAGCTACTCGCAACTGATCCTCTGGCCGTGGGGATTCACATCCGAACTTCCACCGGATCAGGTGGTATACTCGGCCGTAGGCTTGGCCATGCAGCAGCTCATCCAGGGCGTGCACGGCGTTCTTTACACGGCCGGTCCGATCTACACGACCATCTACCCCGCCAGTGGGGGATCCCTTGACTGGACCTATGCGATTCGCAACGTGCTGTCTTTCAGTTACGAGCTGCGGCCGGCGTCGTCTAACCCCGGGTTCGTCCTCCCGCCGGATCAAATCATTCCCAACAACGAAGAGATCCTGCCGGCGATCCTGCACCTCACGGGATCGGATTGGGTGCGCAACACGGTTTTCAATTTTCACGATGGGCTGCCGACAACGCTCCAGGCGGGTTCGGACATTCCCGTCGCCGCAACGGTCACTTCCGCCGACGAGAATCTGAACGCGTCATCAGCCACGATGTATTACCGTTATGATCCCGATGCCGCGTACACGGCCGTGCCCATGATTTATCTCGGCGGACCTTCGTTTACGGCGACGCTTCCCGCAACCAACTGCCTGTCTCAGCCGCAGTACTACTTCTCGATCGACGGCGACAATGGCACAACGACCGATCCGGCTTCGGCCCCGGCAGTGGTTCACACGGCCTCGATGACGACAGGGAACGTGGTTTTCTACACCGAAAATCTCGACACGAATCCCGGCTGGTCGACGCAAGGGCAATGGGCATATGGCACGCCCACCGGCGGCGGCGGCGAATACGGCTCGCCCGATCCGACGAGCGGTCATACTGGACCGTCCGTGTACGGATACAACCTGTCGGGAGATTACACCAACAATATGGGCGAGCAGCATCTCACCTCCGCGCCTATCAATTGCTCCGGAAGATCGGGCGTGCGTCTGCGGTTCTGGCGCTGGCTCGGGGTCGAAACTTCGGAATACGACGAGGCAAGTGTTCGCGTGAGCACGAACGGCTCGAGTTGGACTACGGTTTGGCAAAACTCAGGCGAAATCGCGGACTCCGTTTGGACGCCTCAGGAAATTGACATTTCCGCGATCGCCGACAATCAGCCGACGGTCTACCTGCGCTGGACGATGGGACCAACCGACGTCGGCTGGCACTTCTGCGGATGGAACATCGACGACATATCCCTCACCTATGCCGAATGCACCGTGGTGTATGGAGATTCCAACGGCGACCAGCAGGTCAACCAGTCGGATTACAATGCATTCGCTCCCTGCTATACGGGAGATGGCGTTTCTCCGGTCCCGCCCGGCTGTGCCATTTTCGACTTCAACGCCGACAATGACGTGGACTGCGGCGATTTTGCCTCGTTCGCCGGGGCGTGGACCGAAGGCGGCGATCCGCCGACGTTCGCACCCTGCTCCGGCGGCCTGCTGCCCCCCAAGGCCGCAACCGCCTATCCCCACGGCGCGCTCAAGAACCGCTACGTGTCCTTCGTTGCGGATCCCCTCATGGCCGGAACGCCCCACGGTTACCGCGTTCGCCACGTCCCGTCGGGTATCGGCTGGTTTATCAGCACGCCGCGGACGACACCGGCGGCCATCGCGGGAGAAGGTCTGACCTATCTCGTCGCGGACGCCGCGCCGCCGATGTTCGACTTCGCCACGATGCCGACGATCCACGTCGGCGGTTGCATGATTGCTCCGGGATCGGGCTACGAGATCGCCACGACGCTGGACGGCGTGATCTTCTCGGCCCCGCTTGACGTGGCCACGGCACCCGTGCCCTCCAACGGGCGCTGGTGGGCGGACGTCACCGGTACCTTCTCCGCGACCGGCGACAACACGACCACGCCGCCGACACCCGCTGGCGCTTGGACGCCGCCCAACGGACAAATGAGCGGGCTGGACATCACAGCACTGGTGCAGACCTTCGCTTCACCCGGCGAGGGATTGCACATCACCTGGGGTGATCTGAACGGCGAACAGCTCGACCGCACGGTCAACGGACCAGACATTCTCCAGGCGGTGAATGCCTTCTCCACCGGCAGCGGGCGGGAGTTCTATCCGTTCTCGTGGCCGGGCGGTTCCGGTCCGCAAGGCCAGCCCGCCTGCCCCGACCCGCCGTTCCTGGCGGATCTCACTCCGTAGACCGCCCGTTCGCGTCCCTCGGGCCCGGGCAGCAGCCATCGCACGATGCGGTACAATCGGCCGCATGTTCCGCGCGCTCGTTATCGCTCCCGGTTTGCTGGCGGCGATGGTCCTGGGTTTCTTTGCCTTCGGCACCAGCCGGCCCAAGGCCGACCTCACCTACGTCAACCCCTCCGGCATCCACACCCTCGACCCCGCGCGGATGAGCTGGACCCAGGATTTCCGCGTCGCCCTGAATATCTGGGAAGGTCTGACCACATCCGACTCGCCGACAACGGAGCCGGTTGCCGGCGCGGCCGAATTCCCCCCATCCGTGAGCGCAGACGGACTTTCGTGGACATTCACGATCCGCAGTGACGCCCGTTGGTCGAACGGCGATCCGGTCACCGCAATGGACTTCCTCCGCGGGTGGCGCCGCGGCATGGAACCCGGCACCGCCACGGACTACGTCTTCCTCTTCGCGGACCACATCGCGGGAGCCGACGAGTACATCCGCTGGCGACAGCATGGTGTTGCGGTTTTGACTGCCCTCTCCCGGGCAGCCGCAGGGTGGAAACTCTCGCCCGAACAAGCCGAAGCGCTGGCGCATGACGAAACGCTGCCGGAAATTCGAGCCGCCCTGCACGGCGCCGATGCCGACGCCCCGGGAGAGCAGATCGCCAAAGCTTTGCACGACAGCGATCTGGACTGGTCGGCGTTTCACTCCCGCCACTTCGAGCTTCACGCAAGCGAATTGGAAACCCGCTTCTCGGCCGTGGGCATTCGCGCCCTCGATGCGCGCACGCTGGAAGTCCGTCTGAAGGAGCCCTGCCCGTATTTGCTCGACCTGACCGCCTTCCCCTCGTTCCTGCCATGCCATGAGAGCATCGAGCGACTGCGGCAGCGATTTCGGGGTGCGCCCATCACCGGGCAAGGCCTGGTGGTCTACGACCCGCAGTGGACCAAGCCCGACTACCACCAGAATGACTACCCGGGCCTCATTACCAACGGTCCGTATCGGCTCGCCGCGTGGGACTTCAAACGCCGCGCCCGGCTGGAGGTCAACCCGTTCTATCGCGACGCCGCGGCAACTACCTGCCGCACCGTCGACATGCTCGTCTACGAAAACCTCAGCGCCGCGCTCATGGCCTACGAAGCGGGCGAGGTAGACTTCCTGCCCGCAATGGACGTGCCCTACGATCACGAGATCGCGCGACTCGCCCAAAGCGGCCAGCGCCCCGATTTCAAGCTGTGCCACGTGCTGGCCACGTACTTCTTCAACTTCAATTGCGCCAGCCCGACGGTCAACGGCCGCGCAAATCCGTTCGTCGACGCCCGCGTCCGTCGTGCGTTCGCCCTGGCCGTGGACAAGGACGCCCTTGTCGAGCACGTGCTGCGCCGCGGCGATCGCGTCGCGCACTCCCTCGTTCCGCCGCATTCGATCGCCGGATACGAACCGCCACCTGGCCTGGGCTACGATGTGGATCGCGCCCGCGCCCTGCTCGCCGAAGCCGGCTATCCCGGCGGCGCGGGTCTGCCGCCGGTCGAACTCCTCTACGTCCCCGCCGACGAACGCGTCTGCCAGGCCGTGGCCCGCATGTGGGAGCGCGACCTCGGCGTGCGCATCGAGCGACGCGCCTTGGAATCACGCACCTTCGCCGAGGAAAAAGCCAACCAACGCTTCATGATCGCCCGCGGAAACTGGTACGCCGATTACTACGACCCCACGACATTCCTCGACTGCTACGCCAACGGCAACGGCAACAACGACAGCGCCTTCAGCAACCCCGAGTACGACGCCCTGCTCGATCGCGCCGCGCACCTCCGCGACCCCGTCAAGCGCATGCGCGCCCTGGCCGACGCCGAAGCGCTCCTCGTCGAAGAGGAGCTCCCCCTGCTGCCCATCCTGCACTACGCCCAGCCGATCGCCGTCCAGCCCTGGGTCCACGGCATCGAACCCAATCCTCGCTTGCGTTTCTTCTTCCGCCATGTGACCGTACATCGATGATCCGCCTCGTGCTTCGACGACTCCTGGCCGGCGCCGCAACCGTCGCCTGCGTCTACGCCCTCACCTTCGTGATGGTCGTGGCCCTGCCCGGCAACCCCTTCCAGCAAGGCCAGCGAAAACTCGCTCCGGAAGTCGTCGAAGCCCTCCGCGCCCGCTACAGCATGGACAATACCTGGCTCTACTTCTGGCAATACCTCTCCGGTGCCCTGCACCTCGACTTCGGCCCGACCTTCATGTACCCCGACTGGACCTGCAACGAGATCATCGCCCAGGCCCTGCCCGTCTCCGCCACGCTGGGACTGCTGGCCGTCATCATCGCCGTGCAGGTCGGCGTGCCGCTCGGCGTATGGAGCGCCGTCCGCCGCCACGGCTGGCCCGATGCCATGACCACGGCACTCGTCCTCCTGGGCATTTCCATCCCCACGTTCGTCACCGGATCAATGCTCCTGATCATCTTCGGCGTGTACCTCAAGATCGCTCCCGTCGGCGGATGGGGCACGCTCGCCCACCTGCCCCTCCCCGCGATCACCCTCGCCCTGCCCTTCATCGCCTACATCGCCCGCCTCACCCGCGTGGGCATGCTCGACGTGCTCGCCTCCGACTACATCCGCACGGCCGTCGCCAAGGGCTGCACACCGCGCACCGTGATCTGGGACCACGCTCTGCGCGCCGCGCTTCTGCCCGTGCTCAGCTACCTCGGCCCCGCAACGGCCCAGGCCATGACCGGCTCGTTCGTCGTCGAGAAGGTCTTCGGCGTCCCCGGACTCGGACAGCACTTCGTCAACGCCGCCCTCAACCGCGACACCGGCCTCATCCTCGCCACGGTGCTGGTCTTCTCCACCCTGCTCGTCCTGCTCAACCTGCTGATCGACCTGCTCTATGCCCGGCTCGATCCGCGCATCAAGGAGGCCGTGTGATGGCCTCCGCGACGACGGCAAGCCTCACCCCCCGACACGCCTGGCGGCGCTTCCTCCGCCACCGCGCCGCCTGCATCGGCCTGGTTCTGCTCGCGCTGCTCGCGGCTATTTCCCTGCTCACCCTGCCGGTGACATGGTCCTGGCACGACGTCCAGGCGTTGACTTCGGCGATCCGCCACCCGCCGGCCCTGAGCCCGGCCGTCGATCGAGAAACGTACCTCAACGCCGGCGACGGCCACCAAGGTTGGGAGCGCGACATCCTCTACCACACCGTCTCCTGGCTCGGCCACGACGACCTCGGCCGCAGCCTGCTCATGCGCCTGATGCCCGCGTTTCTCGTCAGCCTCGGCATCGGACTCGGTGCCGCGATCATGGCACTCATCATCGGAACCGCGTGGGGAGCCACGGCCGGTCTGATCGGCGGGCGCGTCGACGCCGCCCTCATGCGCATCGTCGATGTGCTCTTCGGCCTGCCCTACATCCTCATGGTGATCCTGCTCAAGGTCGCACTCACCCGCCCGCTGACCGCGCTCCTCGGCGAAAGCGCCACGCTCGCCAATCTCGTGATCCTGCTTGCGGCCATCGGCGGCGTGAGCTGGCTCACCCTCGCCCGCGTCGTCCGCGGACAGGTGCTCGCCCTGCGCGAGCTGACCTTCGTCGAAGCCGCCCGCGCCGCCGGCGCCGGTCCGCTCTACATCTTCCGCCGACACATCCTCCCCCACCTCCTCGGACCCATCGTCGTCTACACCGCCCTCGTCGTCCCCCAGGCCATCCTCCAGGAGTCCTTCCTCAGCTTCCTCGGCATCGGCGTGCAGCAGCCCACACCCTCCCTCGGACGACTCGCGGCCGACGGCGTCGAAGCGGTCAACACCTTCGTCGATTTCTGGTGGCTGCTCGTCTACCCCTGCGCGACCCTGGTGATCACCCTTCTCGCCCTGAACTTCATCAGCGACGGCCTCCGCGACGCCCTCGATCCGCGATCGAGAGAGGCGACGTTGGTGTAGGTAAACCGGCCCAGTGAATTTGGGTGCCATGCCCACGCTTCGTGGGCATGCTCTTTGGACTTGATTCGGCTATCATGCCCCCATGCAATCATCCTCGCCGAACCGAGCTATTTTGCATCGCAAGACCTGCCGGCGATTCGATGATCCTGGACATGCCCACTCGCTTACGTTCTCGTGCTTCCATCGTCTCCCACTGTTGAAAATCGATCGTACCCGGCAATGGACGATCGAGGCTGTAGAATTTGCCAGGGGGAAGCACGGCTTTCACCTCTGGGCCTATGTGATCATGCCGGAACATGTTCATCTTCTCATTTATCCGCAGACACCCGAATATCGAATCAGGTCGATTCTCACCTCCCTGAAACAGCCGCTGGCCAAACGGGCAATCAACTACATGCGCATGTATGAGCCCTCGTTCCTTGAAAGGCTGTCTGACCGGCAACCCAACGGGCGGACATCCATCCGTTTCTGGCAGCGCGGAGGCGGCTACGACCGCAACCTCTGGTCGCAGCGGCTCGTTTGGGAGACCATCGACTAAATTCACACCAACCCTGTCCGCAGGGGGCTGTGCGATGGGCCTTCTGCCTGGTTCTGGTCAAGTGCATCGTTGTATGAAGGTACGCGTGACGGGCCGCTGGCGGTTGATTTCGACACGCTGCCGCCGCGCCCCTGACGTCGCGGCGTCCGTTGGGCTTCCCACATGGCCACGAAACGTGGCCATGGCACCCGGCGCAGGGCGCATTCTGATGCAAAATCCTCATCAACATGCAACCTACCCGGCTTCACACACCCCGGCCTACGATGACGCCGGCTACCTCGTCGACGACGGGCAGTACATCTACCGCTACGACGCCTGGAACCGCCTGGTCAAGGTCCGCGCCAAGCACGACGATGTTACAATCCAAACCGCCGCCTACGATGGAACCGAGCGCAGAATCAAGAAAGTGGTGTCAAAACGGGGTGACCTCGACGCCACGGAAGTGTATTATTATGACGGTTGGAAGATCGTGGAAATCCGCAACGGCAGCGACGCCATGGACCGCCAGTTCATCCACGGGACGCAGTACATCGACGAGCACATCATGATGCGGGCCGCGGGCAAGGGTGACCTGTACATCCACCAGGGTGAGCGCAGCGAACGGGAGCGGGCCGCCATCGGTAAAGCGGGCAGGGATGCCCGCGTCAGGCCCGCGACCTGCCCGCAGGTTGCGAGCACGAAGCGAGCGGCCGGAGGGGCCAACTGGAACGTCATCGCCACGACCAACCTCGGCGGCAACCTGATGGAGCACTACGTCTATGAACCCTATGGAAGTTTGACCGTCAACCAGTCCACCTCCTGGGGCGACCGCGACGGCGACGGCGACGTGGATTCCACCGACAAGGGCACCGTCGGCGTCACCTGCACCGGCACCGTCTCCGGAGCATGCCGGATCCTCGATCTGGATTTCGACGGGGACTACGACAACGACGATGCGGGGAGATTTGATAACCTGGCGCAAGGGGTGGCAAGAAAGGCAGCTAGCTTACATTCAAGAGTTGGACAGCCAATGGCCCATCATGGTCTCCGTTTAGAGCCAGAGAGTTCAGACTATCAGAGTCGCCGGCGGCAATACGATCCATCCAAGGGGCGATTCCCTCAGGCAGATCCGGCGATGTACAAAGATAGCCTCTCGCTATTCACATATGCCCGATCAAATCCTTGCAAATATGTCGACCCCACCGGCCTCACGAGTTGTTGCGTGTCCTCAGGTGGCGGCAACTCTCCCACGCCGGAAGGGGATGCAATGGGAGGCTGGGTGTGCTGTACCTGCATTCCCGGCGGCTGTCAACTCGAGATCTGTATCGATCCCGACTTCGAGCAGGAAACAGACTCCGACCTTGTTGGCTGTGTTGTGGAACACGAAATGGATCACGCCCGACGAGGCCGGTGTGAACTGGAAAGCGGTGGTGGCTGTGCCTTTCGATCCACTGTTTCGGAGACGCAGGACGAGTGTTTTGCGTACCGCGCGGAAGAACGGTGCTTGGAGGACCTACCAACCAACAGCGATGATCGCTACGACCAATGTAATCATGTGAAATGTATGGTAGACCGCATATGTGGTCATGGCCAGAATCCGTATGGTGGATCACAGAGCGCCCAGCATTGGTGTGAGACTAATAGGCCGGATTACGGTGGCTGCGCGAACTCTTGAATCTCTGCGGCGGTTGCTCGATTCCATCGGACCGTTATACGCCAGCGTACTGACTATCCTAATCCTGGCAGCTATTATTGCGCTCTCGGTCAGCTTCTGGACGTGCGCATCTTGGACCGTGCCTTTGAGCAATGGTACCGTCAAGGCTCTATTTGCCGACGGCCACATTGAGTTGCGCTGGCACTGGGATAGTCAAGGCCGTGGACCGGAGAGTTATGTCGCCAGTCAAGACCTCCGACGACGAGAGTATGTGCTGTTCCGGATTGAGAGCTGGCGCGAGACTGTGCGCCATAGCGGGTGGAAGGTGGGTTCTTGGTGGATTCGAGATGTTGATCCGGCGAATCCACCTAACGATGCGCGTTTAGTTACGCCGATTCATCGACATGCGGGCACCGTCGATGTTCGACTCTGGTTACTAGTAACGGTTTCCCTCGTGGGTCTGGGCCTTTGGTGTTTGACCCAAGTCGCGAGGATGAGATATCGAATCGCTCGCGGACGGTGCATAAGATGCCGGTATGACTTGACTGGCAACAGTTCAGGTGTATGCCCGGAATGTGGCACAACGATTCCGGAAGTCAGTCAAGCTTCGTAGGGTGCGTCCCCCGACGCACCTCTTCAACGTGTGCCATGTGCGCGCCTCGTGGACATGTTCTTCATGCCGTGATCACGCGCGCCTCATCTCTTCCGAGCCGCCCAGCGGGTGGCATTGCCAAGCCTGTACTATGCGGCGCCCCGTTGCCCTATCCCCGCTTCGTGACCATGCACTTCGTAGTTGGGGATGAAACCCCGTCTGCCCCCCAACCGCCAATGCCACGCCCTTGGCACTCCAATCCCTAACCCATTCCTCCGCCCCCACTTACGGCCGTGATCACCGGCCGGCACCTCCCCGAGCGCGCGCCCCGCGCGTTATTACCTATGGACGGGACGCTCCCGTCCCCGGAATTGACCCCGGCCACCTGCCGGCACATTGGACGCCCGCAGGCAGCCATGTATAACCGCATTCACCGAAGCCACCCTCCGCTCCAACGGTTCCGCCATGCAGGACACAACCCATCAATCTACGATCCCGCCGACCGAAGTGACCCTCCTCCTCTCCGTCCACGACCTCACCGTCGAATTCGCCACCGACCTCGGGCGGATTCGCGTCGTGGACGGCGTCTCGTTCGACGTTCCCCGTCGGGGGAAGGTCGCCATCGTCGGGGAGAGCGGCTGCGGCAAGAGCGTGACCGTCATGTCCCTGCTCGGACTGATCCCTTCCCCCCCGGCAAAGGTCGTCGCGGGGCGGGCGATTCTCCATTCTGCCCACGACAACGACGATCCAACCGGCGGCGCGTGCCATGCCCACCTCCCGCGGTGGGCACGCTCTGAGCTCGATAGGGTGCATCTTGATGCACCAAATGCACGCCGAACCCTCTCCGGTCCGGGCCGGACCGGCGCCGTCGATCTGCTGTCGCTGGACCAATCCAGCCTTCGCCGCATCCGCGGCGGGCGGATCGCCATGATCTTCCAGGACCCCTCGGCCGCGCTGCACCCGCTCATGACCATTGGCCGCCAAATCGTCGAGGCCATCGAGCTCCACCGCCCCGAGCGTGGCCGATCCGCTCGCGCTCTGGCCGCGGACCTCCTTGCCCGCGTCGGCTTCCACGATCCCCGCCGCCAACTCGATACTTACCCTCACCAGCTCTCCGGCGGCATGCGCCAGCGGGCCATGATCGCCATGGCGCTGGCCGGCGGATCCGAATTGCTCATCGCCGACGAACCCACCACGGCCCTCGACCCCACCCTCCAGCGGCAGATCCTCGACCTGCTGCTGGAGCTCAGCGAGTCGCAGGATCTGGCCATTCTCCTCATCTCCCACGACCTTTCCGTCGTGGCCCGCTTCGCGGAGTCGGTGTACGTCATGTACGCGGGCCGAATCGTCGAATCCGGCCCGACGGCCGCCGTACTCGGCTCACCATTGCACCCCTACACGGCCGCGCTGCTGGAATGTCTGCCGAGGGCGGAGAAGAGCACCGGCCCCCTGCCCGTCATTCCTGGGAATGTCCCGGACCCGGCCGATTTCCCCCCCGGCTGCCGTTTCCACCCCCGCTGCGCGCTGACCCGCGATCGGGCGCTTGCAGGCTCCCGCGAGACGATTCCCCTCGTCACGAGCGGAGGCGCCGAGCCCGTCATGATACTGCGGCGCTGTGTCGAGGAGTTCGCGGGGGAGACTTCCGGAAATCCGCCGCTGCGGGAGATTCGTCCCGGCCGGGCCTGCGCCTGTTGGGAAGCCGAATCGCCGGGCCCCGGCATTGCGAAGCCACCCGGTTGAACGACGGGTACACGAAAGGCGATCATGCGGCATACGACGACCGCAATCTCAGCATCAGCAATAGCTTCGGGGCGAGTGGCGAAATGCCGGCGGATGGCTCTGCCATTCCGCGGGCCGGTCCCGTGTTTCCTGCCAGCATTGCTATGGAGGACCGATGAGCGTAAGTCGTGATTACGTCCAATAATAACCTCAAGCATGCCAACGCTGGCGGCCGATATCCACGCTCAGGCATGCGCAGGACTTGCCGACCGGGCAGGTTCCCAGCGGCGCGGGATGCGTCGGGCGCGGCGTGCCTCGTCAGGCCCTTCGACCGGCGGCAGGAGGCGGCCCATCGAAGCGGCTGAATCATCCGCCTCCCCCGCGAAACGCCATAAGGAACTCTCCGTGAGAACGATCACGATCGCCAATCAGAAGGGCGGATGTGGCAAGACCACCGTCGCCATCAACCTCGCGGCAACGCTGGCCCAGGAGGGGCGGCGCGTGCTGCTGATCGACCTCGATCCTCAGGGCCACTGCGCCCTGGGAACGGCCGTTCCCGAGGATCAGGTGGAACTGTCCGTTCTGGAGTTGGTCTCGCAGCATCTGGAAGGCGACCCCGTGGAGCTGTCCCGGGTTACCTGGCAGATCGCTGACAACCTCGACCTGGCGCCGGCGCGAGCCAATCTGGCCACACTGGAGCCGCGACTCGGACAGCGTGAGGATGCCGACATCGCCCTGCGGGACATCCTGGCTGCCAATGTCAACCGTTACGACTACGCGGTGATCGACTGCCCCCCGCACCTGGGAATGCTCATGCGCAGCGGACTATTCGCCGCGGACGAGGTCATCATCCCCGTTGATACCGGCTACTTCGCGCTGCACGGCCTCACGCGGCAGTTGACAACCATCGAGGAGCTCTGCGAGCGGCGCGGACTGCGCCCCGGCGTGCGGATTCTCGCCAACCAGTACGACGTGCGTACCAAGCTGGCGCGGGAGGTCCTGGCCGAGCTGCGTTCGCGGTTCAAAGGCACCGTGTATGACACGATTGTCAATTTCAACACGAAGCTCAAGGAAGGCGTAAGCTACGGACAACCGATTACCGAATTCGCTCCGCACAGCATGGGCGCGCGGGATTTCCAGAAGCTGGCGCGGGAGATCATCGCGGCCGAGCCCACCAAGGCTCCGAGCAGCGATCTGCTCCAGCATGTCGAGCGCCTGGCAGCGGACGCTGAGCGACTGCTTGCCACCACCACGACCCTTGTGGACGGCCGTCACGGCGAAGAATCGCCCCGATCCGAGCAGAAAGAACCCGGCACCGCGGCGCCCAGGGAGGCGGTTACGTCGGGAACGCCCTCTCCGGCGGATATCGTCGCGGCCACGAGCGCCCGTGTTTTGACCACTCCGGCTCCGAGCATTCCCGCGTCGCCCCTGATTCACCGCAGGACGGAATCGGAAAAGTCCGGACGGGAGCTGCCCGCGAAGGCCGGCCGTCCGGCGCCGTCGCGCGACAACGGCGACCTGTATCACGAGAAGATTGCGCGGAAGATCGAAGACGTCTACGGCGTCCGCCAGGAAGGGGAGGTGCTGGTGTTCCGTACGCGCCAGCCCGAGGCCTCCGAGGTGCAACTGGCCGGTGACTTCAACGACTGGATGCCGCACACGACGCCCATGCAGCGCCTCCACAACGGGGACTTCGAGGTCCGCCTGCGGCTCCCCAGGGGGCACTATCGCTACCGGCTGGTGGTGGATGGGCGCTGGTCGCACGATACCCAAAACCCGGCCAACGAGACGAACGAATACGGCGAGCTCAACTCGCTGGTGGATGTTCGGATGTAGAACAGTCCTGGCACAATCGGGCGGACATCGCCCCTCGGCTCAAGAAGAAGGATAGCCCTGCTCCCGAGCGCCAAACGGCATTGGAGCAGGGCTGTCTTGCTCTTGTTCACGTCGAAGTCCCACGCGCGAGGACGACCCAACCCGCGTCCCAGGATCATCAGGACGGAATGACCGCGATCCGCCGGTCCGCGTTCCTTGTCGGGCGGGCTGCCGCCCGATACCCTCCCCTGACGCGGCGGGCCGGAACTCACAGATCGTCCCGGATGGCGATCCCGCGCGCTTGAACTTCGACAAGGGATCCGGACGCATGAGATCTTCCTTGAGACAACTCGCGGGCGTGGCATTGGTGGCGGTTGGATGGGCGGCATCGGCCCACGCCGATTGGCCCAATTTCCGGGGACCCAACTACGACGGCATCTCGCCGGAGACGGGGTTCAAGAAGGATTGGGACCAACCGATCCCGGTCCTGTGGTCGCGCGAGATCGGCTCGGGATTCAGTTCTTTTGCGACCGTGGGCGATCGCCTTTACACCGCCGGCACGAAGGAGAAGCAGCAGGTGGTCTACTGCCTCAATGCGAACACCGGCGAGACCATCTGGGAGAAGCCCTTCGAACCCCAATACAAGGAGGCGGTGGGCGGCGACGGGCCGCGGGCGACGCCGACGGTAGACGAGAACCGTGTGTACATGCTCGGCGCCCTGGGCACGCTGATCTGTCTGGACAGTGAGTCGGGCGCGGAAATCTGGCAAACGAAGTTCAATCACGTTCCGCAGTGGGGATACAGCGGCTCCGTCCTGATCGAGGGCGATCTGGCCATCTCGTCGGGCGGCAAAGATGACGGTGCACTCGTCGCGTTCGACAAGCGCACCGGCAAGCAGGTCTGGAAGACCGGCGACGACCCGGCCGGCTACGCCACACCGTATCCCTTCTCATTCGAGGGAACCCGCTACATCGTCGGATTCACCGGTGATTCGGCCATCATTGTCGAGGCGTCCACGGGCCGCGAAGTATGGCGAACGGAGTGGAAAACGGACTGGGACGTCAACGCCGCGGCGCCCGTTTACCACGACGGCCATCTGTTTCTGAGCTCCGGCTACAAGACCGGTTGCGCGCTTTTCAAGCTCACCAAGACGGGCCACGGGCTGTCCGCCAACGAAGTTTGGCGCAGCAAGGACTTCATGAACAAGTTCCAGTCCTGCATCCTGTTCAAAGGGAACCTCTACACGAGTGACCAGAACGCCCTGCACTGTGCCGATTTCCTGACCGGAAAGGAACGGTGGCGGGAGAAGCGGCTGGAAGGCAAGCGAACCAAGCACGGAACACTGATCCTGGCCGACGAACACCTGATTTACCTCATGGAAAACGGCACGCTGCTCATCGGCAAGGCCGACCCCAAGGCATTCGAGGCCCGGACGAAAACGGATATTCTTGACGGGCGCTGCTGGACGGTGCCCGTGCTGCACCGCGACAAGCTGTATGCCCGCAACCTCGAACGACTGGTCTGCCTCGATCTGCGGGGATCCTGACCTGCGGCCGCCTGCGGGAAAGATTCCATGGCCTCCGCCGTTCGCGGACCCCAAGTTCACGGGAGGATTCGTCGTGCCAAGGTACCCATGCAGCCGTACATTTCCGCGCCGTCCTTACCTTCTGCCCGGGATCCTGTTGCTTGTTTCCGTGGTCGGCGTCTCGGCCACTCCGCCGGAGCCCGCGGCCGTGGAAGCACGGAAGCGCGCGGAGGCGGACGCCGAGCAGGCCAAGCGCGACAAGTCCTTTGCGGAATCAATGAAGGGGGTCACACTCGAAGGCGTATGGCAGATGACCGCGGAAGGCGGTCTGAATTCCAGGGAGCCGCTCACCGAACCGAAGGCAGAGCGCTATGAGATTGCCGAGGCGACGAAGGTCGTCGATGACCAGTGGATCATCAACGCCCGCATCGAGGTCGGAGACAAGGATGTGACCATTCCCGTTCCGGTGCGGATTGTCTGGGCGGGCGATACGCCCATCATTACGGTCGACCGCGTTCCCGTGCCGACCATGGGTACCTATTCCGCGCGGGTCATGATCTTTCGCGGATTCTACAGCGGGACGTGGGTGAACGACGAGAAGCAATACGGCGGCGTCATGGCCGGGCGCGTCTTGCGACAAACCGACACGGCCGGCAAGACCGACGCCGCCGACACGAAAACGAAGTCTTCGAAGGAACCCGCCGGGAGTCGCTGACCGATCGTGCCAGCGGTTCGCTTCGACACCATCCCCAAGCATACCTGACGGACGCCGGGTTTACGGGCAATCGCTCGGCGCAACGAACGGATAAGGCTTCAGGCTGAAGGCGTTGACGACCTGGAGAATGTCGGGCCCGTTGGCCGCGCCGTCGGGAACCTGCGGATGAATGTCGACCCACGTAAGGGGCGGGGCCGACGGCTTGACCTGGAATCGCTGGAGAACCGCAACAATATCCTGACCGGTCACGTTCTGGTCGGGGCCCGTCCACTCCTGGGCGATGCTGTCGAACGACCCGACCACATCGCCCCAGAACCGGCCGTCCGAGGGCGCAAGAACGGTCTGAAGCGGCAGGTCATTGGAGAACAGCACCAGATCAGGCGTTGAACGAAGCAAGTAGGTGGCGGCCGGCACGATCTCGCAGTCGGCGACTTGCACCACGGTTTCCGTCCAATTGCGGATCACCGGCGCATCCACGACGCGGGAGATGCCGGAGGCATCGGGAGCATCAATCCATCCCAGTACGCCGGGTAGTCCGGGACCCGTCACCAGCTCCAACTGGAATGCCACCGGCTCGACCTGGTTGCCCGGGGCAAAAGTCAGGTAGCGGTTCTTGAAGGTTCCTTCCGGCGGAGGCACGGTAATCGGCGCGGGGATGATGATCTTCGGATAGTCCCAGCCGATGGCATCGAACATGTCGGTGTCGGCCTCGCGATAGAACTCGGGATAGAACGTCTGCCCGAAAGCCAGGTTGGGATCCATGATCGCAGGCCAACCGCTGCGGAAGTGGCTCGCCTGATCCGGCGAACCGTCGGCCATGCGGTGTTCGGCCACGATGATATCTGAAATGGCGTCGTCGTTCGGGGAGTTGAAGCTAGCCGTGCGCGTCGTCGTCTGGAACTCGCCGGTGTTATCGGGGTTGTAGTCGTCCGCACCATCCGTCCATTGGAACCGGTACAAGTCGAGAACTTCGATATCGTTGAAGCGGAAATCCACACCCGAGGTGAAGCCGAGGGCGTGACCGACCTCGTGGGCCGCGACGGACTGGAAGCACATCCGATTCCCCGGCACGCCGTTCGATGGGTCATAATCGAAAGCGAAGCCCGTGTTGAACTGCATCGACGCCGCGGACCCCCCGGTGGTTCCCATGCCCGCGTTGAAATTCGCTCGGGTCGCAAAGACGCGGGTTTCAGCGGTCACCGTGGTGCTGGCGCCATCGTAGCGAACGGGAACGGTGGTACCCAGGGGCAAGAATGCCTGGATCTCGTCATTGCCGTCCATGTCGGCGACAAGTCCGTCACGCGCATCGGGATACGTTACCGTGACGTAATTGCTGCCTGTCGAACCGATCACGTTGGGATTGCCGAAATCGAACATGGAAATGTTGATGGTGACCGTTACATCGTCGGAGAACTTGCTCTCGATGTACTGCGCCACCGTTTCCAGCGCCGTGGCCGCCTCGGTCGGTATCGAACCCTGGACGCTCCAGACAATGTCCAAACCGGTACCGGCAGCCAGCGGGGACCGCCCGAGGCTCAGCAAGCGCGTCGGCGGTTGCGTGTCCGCGGTCACACTCGCCTGGATAGCGATGTCGCGGAGTTCTTGCAGATCCGCATCGTCGGGAGCGCTTCCGCACATGTAGTGCCAGAGCGTCTGGGATTCCAAATCGACCTGTCGGCCGGTAGCACGGAGGACCGCGGGTGCGTCGGGCCGCGACTCGACAACAACACCCAGATCCGGGGCAATGACGAATCGCTGTGCGGTTTCAGCGGGAACGGTATCGCCACCGAAGGCCACGTTCGCGGCGGAAAAAAGTCCTGCCAACAAGGCCGTCGGGACCAACCGCCGTTTCAGGTCAAACATCGAAATGTCCTCGGAGGGGTCGAGATCTGCTTTCCCCGGCGCGCACTCCCCACTTGCGGCCAGGAGAGCCATCGAAGCAATGAATTTACAGGGATTTTATCTGATCCTACGTATTCTTACAAGGTGCACCGGCCCCGATCAACCGGGATGAAGGCCCCCAGTGAATTTCAGATCATCCGATAACTACGGGTATCACGGCGTTGGTTGCGGTACGTTGTCCACGTAGTCGACGTGGCTGATGAGGCGCCCCTCTTCGTCCCACACGTCCTGCGGACCCTGCCTCAGTCCGTCCACGAACAGGACCGTCATTCGCTTCTTGCCGTCGGGGAACCAAAGCTCGTACAGCCCATCCCATGTGCCACGGCGTACGGTGAACTCCCGGCTCTTATTGCCGTCCGGGTACCACATCGTCCAGGTTCCATCCTCCTGGCCGTGGTAGTAAGCGCCCTTGGTCCAGGGTTGGCCGTTCTGATACCAGGTCAGCCGCGGCCCGTGGCGGACACCGCAAATAAAGTGAAACTCCCCCCGGGCCGCACCGTCGGGCCAGTAATGTAACGTGGCGCCGTGATCGATGTATTCGCCGTCTTCCGTCTCCACGACCTCGCGGCTGACGGAAACCGCCCCGTCCGGATACTTCTCCTGAATGACAAGGACCGGCTTGCCGTCGCAGGCCGAGGTGTCGGGAGGCTGGGCCTCGGGAACTTTGCCGCCGATTCCGGGAGGTAACTGTCCCAGCGCGACCGTCCAGCTCGCTCCCATGATCATTGCCGATACCAAGGCACGTTGGAGAACCAATGTTCGTTTCATACGATGAGCCTTCCGTCACTTCATCCTCGCGGGCGACCGGGAACCCTTCGCCGCCCCATTCACCGGAAACTTCCGACGCAAACTCTGCTGCCGGAGCACGCGTGCGTCAAGAATACGCAGTTGGCGCGATGCCGCCGACGCACTCCCGGGCAGGCCGAATCATGCGTAGCTTGCCACAAAGTGGGCCTTTCGGTACGTTTCATTCCCGTATCAAGTTCGATCGCACGGGCCACATCGCCGCTCGCGCAATATTTGTCGAACCGGCGTTCCGGGCGAGTCGCGCCAGTCTTCCCCGAAGAGGAGCCAGCCATGCTCGAAGTCAATCCGTTTCCAGCCATCCGTTATAACTTCGAGCGCTTCAACCGCGATCTCTCCGCCCTGCTCGCTCCGCCCTACGACGTTCTCGACAAGGAGGACAAGAACGCCCTTATCAACAAGAGCGAGTACAATATCGTCACGGTCGATCTGCCGCACATTCCCCCGAAATCCGCCGGCCCGCCCGACGCCTACGCTTTCTCCGCCAAGCTCCTCCAGGGGTGGATCGAGGAGGGCGTCATGGTTCGCGAAAATGAACCCGCCCTGTACGTCTATCACCAGGAGTTCGAACACGGCGGGCAGAAGCACACGCGGCGGATGTTGATCGCCCGCGTACGATTGCAGCCGTTTTCCGAAGGTGTGATCCTGCCGCACGAGCAGACCTTCGGCGGCCCGAAGGAAGATCGCCTCGCCCTCACCAAGGCCACCCACTGCAACGTCTCCCCCATCTTCGGGCTCTACGCCGATCCGGAAGACAAGATCGGCCAGGCCTTTGCCGCGGCCTCGGGCGAAAAACCCCACGCCACGGGCACCCTCGACAATGTGGAGAACCGGCTGTGGATCGTCACCGACAAGGGCACGATCAAGGCTGTGTCGAAGTTCTTCGCCGACAAGCGTATCTACATCGCCGACGGCCACCATCGCTACGGCACGGCGCTGAACTTCCGCGAGTGGCTGACGACGGAGCAGCGATCCCTCGCCAAGGACCACCCGGCCAACTACGTCATGTTCGTGCTGGCGAGCATGGACGACCCCGGCTGCCTGATCCTCCCCTACAACCGTGTGCTCGGCGGCGTCGACCTCAAGTCGGTGTCCGAGGCCTGGAAAGAGGGAACGGAAGTCGCCGACGGCGGGCTATCCGACCTGACGCTGCACGAGGGTGCGACCGATCAGGAGATTCATCTGCGCTTTACGGCACGGGATAAGCTTCGCGAACTGGAGAAGGACCAGGTCGAGGCGTGGTACGAGCTCGACGCGGCCTACCTGCACCGCTATCTCATTGACGAATTGCTGCGAGCACACCTCGGCGAGGCGGCCAAGGTCCACTACGTAAAGTCGGCCGAGGACGCCCGCAAGACCGCCCGCGAGGAGAACGGCGTCGCCCTGCTCATGAACGCCACGCCCATGGCCCACCTGCGGGCGGTGAGCGAACAGGGCGGCCTGATGCCGCAAAAGAGCACATACTTCTACCCCAAACTGGCGACAGGATTGACGATCAATCCGCTGGGGTAGCGCGTAGTTGGACCGTGGATCAGTGGTCCCCAATCTGGCTATCGAGATCCAACGATTTATCGAATCCTTCGACCGTTGCTGGGTCGAGGGGCGCACGGGCGATCTGCGCGAATTTCTTCATCCTGACGTCGTCTTCACCGGGCCGAATTTCCAACGTTTGGCCGCCGGCGCTGATGCCTGCATCAAGAGCTACGAAGATTTCCTTGCCTACGCCAAGGTGCACACCTTCGAATCTCGCGACTTCGCCATCCACATCACCGGCACCACGGCCGTCGTCACCTATGCGTGGACCATTGACTACGAGCCGCCCGACGGCCGCCGCCGCGAGACCGGCCGCGACCTCCTCGTCCTGACGCGGGAATCGGGCTCGTGGCTCATCACTTGGCGCTGCCAGCAGCCGGACTAGACGCGGGCCACAAGCCGAATTCCTGCGAATTTCCACGGCGTAACCGTGGCCGACAATTTCCGACTTGGCAACAGGCACGAATCTGATGTATATTGTATGTATACGCTTACTAAACGACGGAGGGTGCCTTCGCGATGCCGCGACCCAGCCAGATTGACGATCAACGCCGCCGGCTCACGCCCATCGTGGCCGGTGCGTTCGCAAAGCTGGGCTATCGGCGGACGACGACCGCCGAGCTCGCCCGGCGGTGCGGCGTGCGGGAAAACATCCTCTACCGCCTCTGGGAAGACAAGCGGACCATGTTCGTGGCCTCGATCGAATACGTATACGCGCTCTCGGCCGAAGTCTGGGGTCGACTGCTCGCAGAGGCTGACGACGGGCGACATCCCGCACAGCGACTGCTGGAATACGAGGCCGCTCACCACGGCGAATCCGGCTTGCAGCGCCTGATCTTCGCCGGACTCAGCGAGTCGGACGACCCCGTGATCCGCGATGCCCTGGCCGCGATGTACCGTCGCTTTCACCGATTCATCAGCGGGCAGGTGGCGGACTATCGCGGGGCGAAGGGAAGCGAGCGCGGGCCGGACGCCGCAACAACCGCCTGGGCCGTCATCGGACTCGGAACGCTGTCCAACATCGCCCAGGAACTGAACCTCCTGCCGCCGGTGCGTAGGAAGCGCTTCATCGCCGAGACGGGGAAGCTCCTGATCGAGGGCCGGCCGACGGGCTGATGCGGCGTTCTTTTTTTGCATGTAATGTAAGCGATTGCTTACTCAACCGAGATCAGGAAAGGAGATTCGCCATGAATGCCCGCACCTCAAAGAGATCATGGTTTATACCCGCAGGCTTGTTGCTGCTGAGTGGTTGTCAGACGGGCATCAATCCGAATGCGGCGGAAGCGCTGCGCCGCGATCTGGGGAACACAACCGTAACCGTGTTTCCCGCCTACTGGCGCGGGCCGGAAACCTACGACGATGCATCGGCCGCGAAAATCGCCGAGTTTCTGAACGCCACCGACTTGGCCAAGGCGACAGCCTCGGATCGCCATGTGCCGATCACGGGCCCGTGGCGACATAACCAAGCGAGAATGCTCAGGACGTCGGCGAAGGAGTTCGGGGAATATGTACGGACGCATCCGATTGGCACAAGCTATGCGCTGTTGCCCGAGTACCTGGGAGGCAAAACAGAAGCGGTGGGCATTCATGCCTACATCGTCGACGCCAAGGGCGCAGTGGCGTTCCAGGTATTGCTAAACTCCCACTGGGCGGAATTCTCCAAAGCTCGGCCGGTGACGTCCGATGATTGTACAGCCGTGCTGATCGACGTGCTGAGAGAACGGTTGAAACCTGAAACAGGTTCCACGCCATGAAGTCGCAATCGCAACGAACCCTTTTGTTCGGCTTCGTCGGCTCGATCGCCGCTTGCGGACTGGTCGGGGTCTACTGCCTGCTCGAGGGAAACTTCGGGGCCCTCCAGGCCCGCATCATGGGCACGACCGCGTCCGTTGCCGCGGCGGCCATCCTCGGCATGGCCAGCGCCATCCCCTGGGAGCGCGATCGCTGGCATCCCGTCGGTCCACTCGGGGCGCTGTCCGTGTCGATCGCCCTGGGCCTTGTTCTCTTCGCCATATGGGCTTCCGACTGGATCGACAACAGGCGCTGGTTCGAAGATTTCCTGAGGGTCATGGGCACGGCCTGCGTGGCCGGCGTCGCCCTGCCTCACGTGGGGCTGCTCTCCCTGGCCCGGCTGCGGGGATCGTACGAGTGGGTTCGCCGCTGGACGGTCATCGCCAACGCCATCTTGTCTCTTCAAATCATCGAGAGCATTTGGGAACCGCCGCAAGGAGACCTGTGGCCACGGGCCATTGGCATCGTCGCCATCGTGGTGGCATGCGGGACGGTGGCCGTGCCGATCCTGCACCGCATTACGGGAATCCAGCGGCGCGAGGCTGTCCGCACCGTCGAGCTCTTCGTCGACCTGACCTGCCCGCGATGCACTTCCACCCAGCACCTTCCCGCCGGCCGGTCCAGGTGCGGTTCGTGCGGGCTGCGCTTCCTGATCGAGATCGAGGAGGAGACCTGCGAAAACTGCGGATACCCACTCTACCAGTTGACGTCGGCCAATTGCCCCGAGTGCGGAACGCCCATCATGGCGCCGAATACGACACCGGCATCGAGCTTCAACGCATAGCCCATTCCCGCCACCTGCGGCAAAGATCACACGCCGCTTCGGGCCAGGTGGGTTGATGAAAATCGAAGCCCAATTCGAGAAGTCGGCCGGGCACTACGCGGCGGCTCTTGAGGATCAGTTCCGTCTCGGTCCGCAGGAACACGGCCCCGACTTCCAGCATCCAGCGCGTCGCGGGCAGTCCGAGCCGAGTACCCCAGGCATTGCGAATCGCGCGCATGAACTCCGCATTGGCCAGCGGGTGCGGGGAGGCGATATTGACCACGCCGTCGACGTCATCCCGATCGATCAGCCAGTAAATCGCTCGGATGAAATCTTCGTAATGGACCCACGAGACGAACTGGCGGCCGTCGCCGGATTTCCCCCCGAGCCCCTTCCGGACCAGACCGAGGAGCGTGTCGAAAATGCCGCCACGGTCGGGGCTCATGACCATGGCCGACCGGAGCTTCACGCGGCGCGTGTGAGGGACGTCGGCCTCGTCGACCGTACGCTCCCATGCCTTGGCTACTTCGATGCTGAAATCCCACGACGGACTGGCACCGTGCTCGCCGCCGCCGATGATTCCGCTCGCTTCATCATTGGGGGCGTCGTATCGATGGGCGTAAATGGTGGCCGTGCTCGCCTGTAGCCAGACGCGCGGCGGGCGGGCGGCTTGGTGAATTGCCTCGCCGACGACGCGCGTGGAGTCGACGCGCGAACGGAGGATCTGATCTCGATTGGTCTTGTTGTAACGACAGTTGACGTTACGACCCGCAAGGTTGATGACCACGTCGGCCCCGTCCAGCACCTCGGCCCACGGACCGATGGTCCTGCCGTCCCAGTACACGAATCCGTCCCGCCCTCGTAGATCCCGGGCGAGCACGATCACTTCGTGACCGTCGGTGCGCAGCGCTCGAACGAGAATCGAGCCGACCTGCCCTGAACCTCCGGGAATGACGACTTTCATGATGCCTGCTAGCCGCTCCTGACCTTCGTTTGGTGCCACTGACGCCACCCGGACGCCCGCCACGAGGGGAAAGTCCTCGGTGACCTCGCGGAGTCGTTTGGCCGATGAATAACCATCGGCTGCGCCCGCCGAAGCAGGGTACGGTTGCACGAGCGGGCCCGGCCCCGATCCAGACCTGGAGCGTACCATGCCGCCCTTCGCGCGTCCCGCGGCTCGTCTATTCCCGGCGATTATTGGAACCGCCACCTGTATCGCCGCGTCACCGGCGCTGGCCGGTCCGCAGATGTTCATCTCCGATTCGACCAACACGCTATGGCGGTTGGCGCTCGACACCGGGCAGGCCGACCGTGTGGGCGAAACCGCCGGGCTGTTTTCGGACATTACCTTCACGCCCGACGGCCGGCTCTACGGCGTCACCTTCG
This sequence comes from Phycisphaerae bacterium, assembly GCA_024102815.1. Lineage (NCBI taxonomy): Bacteria > Pseudomonadati > Planctomycetota > Phycisphaerae > Phycisphaerae bacterium. Next base: position 54,937 of record JAGFJJ010000076.1, on the reverse strand, counting down.
ATTACCTCTACGAGATCGATCCGGAGACGGGCTGGAGCACACTCATCGGACGGCATGGGTTCAGCAACCGCCCGACCAACTACGGAATCGACGCCCTTGCCGCGTTCGGCGACGGAACACTGTATGCCGCGGGCAACGACGTCCTCATCACCATTGATCCACTCACGGGACAGGGCACGCGCGTCGGATCCCTCGGCGGACACCGATCGGCCGGTGACCTGACCTTCGACGACACCGGACGCCTGCTCATGCCCACCGATCTGGGCCTGCTCGTCAGCGTCCACCTCGACGGCAGCGGCGCCGACGTCATCGGCTCGATTCCCTACCGTGACATATTCGCCATCGGCACGATCGACGACGGAACGGTCTACGGCATTCGTTCCAACAACCAGATCGTGACGATCGACCCCGACACCGGCGCCGCCCAACCGGGCCCCTTCATTCACGCCGACCAGCTCATCGGGCGAGCCTGGGGCGGATCGGTTCCCAACGTTCACTTCCCCGAACCGGCAACGGCAGCCCTCCTCCTTCTCGGCGCGGCCGTCCTAGTCTTCGCACGACAACACCGCACAGCGGCGTAAGCGTCGGCTCCCGCGGTAACGCGCACCGGATTCATTCGACCTGCCGCTTCTGCAATGACGAGTCCGACAGACACGGTACGCCGGCTGGCGCCCCGCCCATTTCCGCGATGCGTGCAATCGAACTTCCGTGGGCGACATATGTCACGGGGAACGATCACTGCGCGCAGACTCACGCGCGGTCGAATACGCAACAGGGAGGACACTCAAGGTGGGAAATCGACACAAACTCGGGGGTTTCGCTCTGGCTGTGGCATCGCTGTATGCCTTTCCGGTTCATGCCCAGATTACGCCGTTTAACTTCGTGCTTGAAGGAAGCCAGGAGGTGCCGACGCCGGTGGTCGCAAACTCCGGCGGCGCGGCCAGCTTGCTCTACGACGCCGCGACGAAGACCTTTGACCTCGACCTTTTCGTCGTGGGCATCGAGCTGAGCGACCTCCGTGGAGTGGGCGCGAACTCGACGCCGGTGCACATTCACCTCGCTCCGCCCGGCACGAACGGCGGCATCGTTGTTGACCTCGGATTCCTTGGCTCGTTCGTAGACGATCCGTTGGGAATTCGCCTCAAGCTGGATGACGCCCCACTCGGTGGCTTGCAGAGCGGCATCTCGTCCGACCCGGCTACGGTGGAGGCAGCGCTCTTTGCGGGAAATTTGTACGTGAACGTGCACACCAACGACTACCCGTCAGGGGAGATCCGCGGGCAGATCGTGCCCGAACCGGCTACGCTCGCGCTTCTGGCATTGGGGATGGGCTTGGTCCGCTGGTCAGGTCGGGGACGACCGCGGATCGGCGTCGGCGGGAATCACGGGTGACGTCCCGGGGATTCGACTCCTGCGCTTTGATCGGCCGCACCTGACGCGGCGGCGGGGGCACTGTTGTAACGCCGCGTCAGGGCGCGGTCGCCGTGCAGTTGCGCGCGGCGGCAGCATCGAGAACGGACTGCTCGGCCGCGCTTTCGGCGGTATCCGCGGCGCGCTCCGCCCGTTCTTTGGCGGCACGAGCGGCTTCCCGTAGCAGGCTCGCTTCTCGCCGGGAATCCTCCACGTCCTCGCGAGCGGCCAGGCTCTGTTCCCGCAGGCTCTTCAATTCGCTGACGATCCGTTCCGCTTCGCCGAGTGCGTGCTCGAAGTCCGCCTGCCGCCGGGCCATGTCCGCGGCGAGCGAGGCGACCTGGAGGGACTGCTCGCGAACTTCGTCGCTGATCAGCCGGGCGATCCGCTGCACACCGGCTTCCACCTGATCGACGGCGCCGAGGAGCCGCCCGGAATCGGGTGCGACAGCTTGCCGCGATTCGCCAGGCGTCGCTTCCGTAAATGTGGCTATTTCGTTGGTGTCGTCTGTCGCGACTTCGGCGGGTTCTTGCGACTGTCCATCAGGCTGAGACCGGGCGAACGCAGCATCGACGTTCGCGGCTTCCTCGACATGAGTTTCAAAATCGTCTGCGTGGGTTGTCGTCATCGGCCCGCCGGCATCCGCGGTTTGCGGCAGGGAGTCCTCATCAGCCCGCGGCGACGCCTCAACCATCGCGAATTGGGCGTCGTTATGCGTGTCGGAAAACTCGTTCGTTTCAATCAGACTCGGCGTGGATTCTGAAACGATCTCCGCGACGGGATCGGCTTCGGAGGTTTTCGGTTCATGATCGGCCATCTCCGCGTCTGCGGCTTCGGAGGATGAATCCTGTGGTCCGCCCGTGCAGGCTGAATCTTGTGGCTCGGAAGATGTGTCCTCCCCGCCGAACTCGCCCACCAGCGCGGCCATGTCCGCTGCGGCCTGATCCAGTGCGGACATGACGTTTCGCCCGCCACCAACGAGTGTATCCGCGCTCGGGCCGCCCGCCGTCGATCGGTCATTCGACGCCCCGTCGACCGCAGGGTCCCCGGGCGACGTCGATGCCGGCGAGGTGCCTTCATCCGGGCGGTCTTTCACCTCGTCCAGCACACCACTCTCTTCGATTTCACGAGCCACTTGATCGGCTTCCTTCCGCACGGCGGCCATGGGAATATCCTCTCGTATGTCGGGGAACGCGGCATCGATCTGCTCGATCATCCGTTCCACCAGTGGGTGTCGCGCATCGCGCAAAATGCCCTGGAGCTCGCGGCGATCGCCCTCGGAGAATCGCTTCGAGCGTACGGCGCATTCGGCACGGTCCCGGCGGGCGGCGGCATCGGCCACACGACGCAACAATTCCAGTTCGCTGCGCACCGCGCGCAGCTCATCCGGCGAGTTGGCCATGACGGCAACGACATTACCGGACCGCGGAATGGCGTAATTTCGCGGGAGCATCTGTGCAGGCTTCGCTCAGGCGGGCAGAATGGACCCTTTGCATGTCCGCGCCCGACTGCGCGGGGTACGCGCAATGGAAAACCACTCGTCCGCAGAAAGTTGTTCGGCTAGCGGGCGGTCCGGCTTGGGAATGGTGAATGGCGAATTCGAAATGGGGAATGCGATGCCGTCGCCTCAGCGGACCCCCGCACGTGCGGGGCGGGACAGTCCCGTCCGATAATGCCCGTCAAGCGGCTGTTCCATGAACCGAACCAATGATGAAACCTGGCCGAAGGAGCAGCGGCTGCGCAAGCGGGCCGAGTTCGACCGCGTCTACTCCGCCCGGAACAGCGCTCGGCAGGGCGAACTGCTGGTCTATGTCGTGGCGAACGACTTGCCCTTCAATCGCGTGGGATTGAGCGTTGGCCGGCGCGTGGGACCGGCCGTGCGGAGGAACGCGGTCAGGCGCCGATTGCGCGAAGCGTTCCGACGGAACAAGCAGGCTTTCGAGATGGGATGGGATATCGTGGTGGTGGCGCTTGCCGACACCCGGGCGACACCGGACGAGCTTGTGCCGCGACTCGTTAAGCTCGTGGTGCGGGCGTCGAAGAAGGCAACGGGCGACGGGGCGTGATGCGCGATCAACAATCTTGCGGTACGAAATCCTGCACAACTACACGCGAAGCATCTTCACCACGGACTTGTCCACAACGTACTTGCCGTCTTCCAGCGTGATGGACACGCCTGCATCCTCGAGATTGTTAAGGTAACGGAAGACCGTCCGCCGCGAGCAGCGCAGCTTCTTGCCCAGCTCCTCGATGGTCGTACCCTTCTCCATCAGGTTGATCATCTTGAGCTGGCGGCCGTAGATCGAACGCTCGCTCTCCAGCTCCTTGCAGAGACTCTCCGCCGCCTTGCGAACCGCGGCATTGCCGTCGTACTGCTTGGACTTGAGCGTACTGCGAAGCGCCACGTGAATGGCGAAGGTCTCGGTAAAATCGGAACGCGCGCTCAGTTGGCCGGCCATGATGTACTCCCCGCGAAACGATCGGCAGCAACCTTCGGGATTGCCGCGACGACAATCCCGCTTCCCGTCGGTGGGCATGGTGCCCGGCCGGGAAGAGCGTACGATAGCAACTTGTCCCCGCGATGACAAGGGGTGACACTGCCGAGCGGTGACGTGAACCGGTCACTGGACGATACGCCGGCGGGTTTCTCGCGGTAAAGATCCATGAACATTCACAATCTGAGCTATATGCGTTGGGCCAAGTGCCACCGGCGGGTACGATTCGAGCTCACCGGCAGCGGCGTGGCGTCCCTGAAGCGACATCACCTTGACACTGCGCCAAGCCTCACAGACTTCGAGGCTCGCGGGACTTACGGCGATCCGGACCTGATCGGGGCCATCGCCACGCGCTACGGCGTGGACAACGCACGGGTCATTCCCGTTCCAGGGGCCAGCACCGGCATCTTCCTGGCACTGGCCACCGCCACGCGCACGGGAGATTCGATTCTGGTCGAGGACCCGGCCTATGACCCCATCGTGCGGGCGGCCCGCGTGCTCGGATTGAACGTTCTTCCTCTCCCGCGACCCGCCACACGCGACTTTGCGCCGGACCCGTCCGATATCTGCGCCGGCCTGACGTCCGGCGCCCGAGCCGTCTTTCTGACCCAGTTGCACAATCCCTCGGGACAATGGCTGAACGAGGCCACGCTGCGCGCCATCAGCGCCGAATGCCGGCAGTACAATGCGACCTTGATCATCGACGAGGCCTACCTCGACGGGCGGGCGATCGTCCGCAACGAACACGTGCATACGACGGCGGCCATTGGCGAAAACATCCTGGCGATCAACACGCTGACCAAAGTCTACGGACTCAGCGGCTTGCGCATCGGCTGGGTTATCGCCGGAGCCGGCTACGTGGAGCGGGCGCAGGACGTGATGGATGTGCTCAGTGTCAACAACGCCGGCCCGTCCATGCGCCTGGCCGTGCGGGCGATGGGCGCGACGACGGATCTGGAGGAGATCTATCGAACTGTGCATCGAGCGGGGCAGGAGATCTTTCGAGGCTGGCTGGCACAAGAGCCTCGCGTCACCGGTTACGCGAACCAGGGCGCGGTCTTCGAGTGCATCCGCCTCCCGGCGGGTCTGACTTCGGACGCCTTCAACGATCTGCTCACTGAGCGTTTCGACACGCAGGTCGTGCCGGGGTCATTCTTCGGTCTGAGCGACCACGTGCGGATCAGCACGGTTGTGGAGCCTGAGATTCTCGAAGAAGGACTTCGCCGCCTCAGTGCCGCATTGACGGCACTCAACGTGTGAAGCAGGGCTGCGACGCACGACGGCGATCCCGGTCAATCCTCGACGGTACGCACGCTCGCACGGTCCGCCGCGATTCGGAGCGTGCCATCACCCAGAGGCATCAGTCGAAGCGGCGTGTTCAGCGGCAGCGGCGACATCGGCCAGGTGTGTCCAACAACATCGGTCGTGAGAACAGGCATGTCGCTGTTGCGCGGCAGGTGGAATTCCAGCAACTCCAGCACTGCGGGCCGCTGATCGACGTCGCCCTGGTGAAAATCGCCCAGCAGCAGGCCCGGGCAGTCCTCCCAGTATCCGGCAAGGGTCAAATGCGCCAGAAACCGATCCACACGTTCCAGCTTGTCATTGAAGTCCTCGAGCATGAGCCAGCGACGCCGAGGGCGAATGAACGCGTCCCATGGCGTGCCCACCATTGTGGATAGCACCGTGAGGTTGCCGCCCGCGATTCGAATCGACTCACTCGTTGACGGCAGTGCCCCCCGAAGCAGCTTTGCCTCGATCGAACGCGTCGTGCCCCTTCCTTCAATCATGCCCACGACATCGCGCAGGTAGTCCTCGAACTGCGGGCGGAGCTGCCCCTTCGCCCATCCGGACAGATCCGAGTATCCGCGTTGCGCCGCGTACCGGCGCAGCCCGTAGCCCAGAAACGCCGGGCCCATGTCATAGATGCCCCGCCCCTGGCGATAACCCGCCACGATGTTCACCAGCGGCGTCAGCTCGCTGAAGCCGAACAGGGCGACCGGTGCGGCGCGGCGCTCCAGCGCGGAGAAATCGATCCGTGGCGTCAGCCGCACCATCCACGCTCCGCCGCGCAGCCCCACCACGGCAGCCGCGTCGCCATCGGCCAGTGCCATATTGATGTCATGCACGCGGGCGTCGTCGTCCCGCCGACCCCCCAGCCGCTCGTCCTCGCCGGCTTCGAGAATCGCGTGGTCGGCCGTCACCCGGTAGCGATCGCCGATGACGTCCTGCACCAACTTCACGAGCTGTGCGGAGCTATCGAACCCGAGCGCCTCGGTGAATGTCCGGCACGCCCCGGCGGGGGCAATCAGATGAATGCGGCGCGAAGGCATCCTTGCATCGTAGCAGACATATCCACCGGCGGTGAGTGGCCACGCTCGAACGACTTGGGAAACCGATGTCGCGATTGTCGATGGTCAGGCGTCCGAAACAGACCGCGCGACCTGCCGCTCGTCGGCGGGTTCGGCGGGCGGGTCCGCGGAGGCCATCCGTTCCGCCTCCTCTCGCATCGGCTCCACCGGTGCGTCGGCCGGGCTGGCGATGCGACGGCGATATCCCCTGCCGAATGTAATGATGATGGCCACGCCCCCGAGCGTGATGATCATGGACACCACGGTGCGCGCCGTAATCGGCTCGCCGCGAAAGGCCCAACCGAGGAATGCGGCCACGAGCGGATTGACATAAGCGTACGTCGCCACGCGCGCGGGAGTGGAAACGCGCAGCAGCCAGATGTACGCCGTGAAGCCGATCAGTGAGCCCATCACGACCAGGTAGATGAACGCCAGAATCGACCTGCTCGAGAACTTGGAAGGATCAATCGTGGGCCATTCGCCAATCACGAGCCCGGCCACGAGTAGACAGGCACCCCCGGCCAGCATGTCCGATGCCGCAGCGACGAATGGAGATGTCGGGCGCGGTGCCGACCGGGAGTAGAGCGATCCCGCTGCCCAGCAGATCGTCGCCGTCAGCAGCAGCGAGACGCCGATGCGACTGACGGCCGCCTCGCCGGCCGATGCCGTCGGATTCACCAGCACGTACATCCCCGTGAAGCCCAGCACCAGCCCAATCACGTCGGCGCGCGTCGGGCGGGTTCCACTCGGCTGGGCCCAGTGCAACAACACCAGCCAGAACGGCACCAGAGCCACCATCAGCGCCGCGATGCTCGAAGGAACATACTGTTCGGAATAGACCACGCCACCGTTGCCGCCAAGCAACATGAGCCCGCCGGAAATGAGAGCGGTCCGCCAATGGATGACCTGCGGCATGGCAATGCCACGCAGCCGACACCAACCCATCAGCACCGCGCCGGAAAGGAAGAACCGGACGCCCGCCATCGTCAGCGGCGGCAGGGTCTCGATCGCGAACGCAATCGCCAGATAGGTCGAACCCCAGATGGTGTAAATCGCTGCGAAGGCCAGGACCACCCAGAGAAGTTGCGGCCCGGTTCCGGACGTGTCACGCATGGAGGGCCACCTTGCGGTCGGCCGCGCTGTTGCCAGTCATGAGACCTTCCCCTCGATCGGACTGGGCCATCTCCCAGGCCAGCATCGCCCGCTTCCGCGTCAGCCCTCCGCCGTAGCCGCCGATGGCTCCGCTGCTGCGGAGTACACGGTGGCAGGGAATGAGCCAGGAGATCGGATTCGCCCCCACCGCCTGCCCCACGGCGCGCATGGCCCTCGGCGAACCGACGGCCGCCGCGACGTCCTGGTAGGAGCATATTCTACCCAGGGGTATGCGCAGCAGCGCCTCCCACACTTTCACCTGGAAGTTGGTCCCGCGAACCAGAAGCCGCAACGGCTTCCCGCGCCCTCCGGCTCCGCCCGACGCACCGAATCCCGCAAATACGCGCTCCACGAGCGGCTTCGTCATGGCCTGGTTCGTTCGAAGTTGGGCTTCCGGCCAGTGGCGCTGGAGCTCCCGGTGGGACCGATCGTCGACGTCATCCGCGAACCCCAGCCAGCAGACGCCACGCTCCGTCACGCCGATGAGGCAGGTTCCGAACGGACATCGGTGCCGACCGATTTCGATGCGCAGTCCATCGCCGCCGGTCTTGAATTCTCCGGGCGTCACCGCTTCGAGGTTGACGAAAAGGTCGTGCAGGCGACCGGGGCCCGAGAGCCCCACGTCCAGGCTGGCGTCCAGTACCGAAGCCCCGCCATCCAACGCCGTCCGCGCTCCGGCCAGCGTCAGCGCCTGGAGAAACCGCTTGGGACTGATCCCGGCCCAGCGGGCGAAGACGCGCTGGAAGTGAAACTCGCTCAGCCCGGCAGCTTGGGCAATTTCACCCAACGTCGGCTGGCGACGCCAGTTGTGCTCGATGAACTCGATGGCCTGGCCAACCCGGACGTAGTCCGGCACGCGCTGGGATGTCATGGCGATGGTTTTCATGACGGCGGAGTGTATCCGTCGCGCCCGCTGCCGCCCACCCGATTCTTGCGGCACTTCCCCCTGTGTGACGCCCGACGCAACGGCCGCATAATACGGCCATGTCCAATAAGCCCACCAAACGAATCGAGGAACTCCGCACGCAGCTCCGCGAGCACGACTACCGCTACTACGTGCTCGCCAAGCCCACCATTCCCGACCGCGAATACGACCGGCTGATGGAGGAGCTTCAAAAGCTGGAGGACGAACACCCCGATCTGGTCACTCCGGACTCTCCCACCCAGCGCGTCGGCGGCGAGCCCATCGACCGCTTTCGCAACGTCACCCACGCCGTGCCCATGATGTCCGTGGACAACACCTACTCGGCCGAGCAGTTGCGCGAGTTCGACGCCCGCGTCGCCAAGGGGCTTGGCGGTGATCCCTACCGCTACCTTGTCGATCCCAAGATCGACGGCGTGGCCGTGTCGCTCACCTACGAGCGCGGACAACTCACCGTGGCCGCCACGCGAGGCGACGGCCGGGTCGGCGACGACATCACCCACAACGTCCGCACAATCGCTTCCGTGCCGCTGCGACTTCGTGGCGAGGACTTCCCCGAGGTGCTCGACGTTCGCGGGGAGATCGTCTGGCCGACAGAAGCGTTCGAGCGTTTCAACCGGGAGCGCGAGCAACGCGGCGAGGAGCCGTTCGCCAATCCGCGAAACGCCACGGCCGGTTCGCTCAAGCAGCTCGACCCGAAGAACATCGAGGGGCGCGGGCTGCTGTTCATCGCGCACGGTTTCGGCCGGGTGGAGCCCGCGACCGTGGACACGTCTTCGGAGCTGTTCGCACAGTTGAACGCGTGGGGCATACCCATCAGCGCCCACACGCACACCGTCGATTCCATGGACGAGGTCATTGAGCGACTCTCCGAATGGGACGAGCGCCGGCATTCACTTCCCTATGAGACCGACGGGCTGGTGATCAAGGTCGATGCCCTTGACCAGCGCGACGCGCTCGGTGCGACCAGCAAGTACCCGCGGTGGTGCATCGCCTACAAGTTCGAACCCGAGCAGGCCGAGAGCCGCATCCTTTCCGTGGATTTCCAGGTGGGGAAACAGGGAACCATCACGCCGCGGGCGGTGATGGAGCCCGTGCTCCTTTCCGGCACGACCGTCCGCCACGCCTCGCTGCACAACTTCGACCAGGTGGACCGGCTCGACGTGCGCATTGGCGATTCGGTGATCGTGCAGAAGGCCGGGGAGATCATTCCCCAAGTGATGAGCGTCGTGAAAGAAAAGCGGCCTCGCAATGCGAAGCGAATCGAGCGGCCCGCCCAGTGCCCGGAATGCGGCGGCGAAGTGGAGCGCGACGAAGGGGGCGTGTACGTCCGCTGCATCAACCCCACATGTCCGGCGCAACTCACCGAGCGGCTGATTCACTTCGCGGGGCGCAACCAGATGGACATCGAAGGCGCGGGGGAGAAGCTGGTCACGCTGCTCGTGCAGAAGGGGTTTCTTAAGGATTACGCGGATTTTTACCATTTGCACGAACGCCGTGATGAACTGCTGCAACTGGAGCGCATGGGCGAGAAGAGCCTGGACAACCTGCTGGAGGGTATCGAGGCGAGCAAGAAGCAGCCGTTGTCCCGACTGCTCGCGGCGCTGAACATTCGCCACGTGGGAGGCAGCACGGCCGAGGTGCTCGCGGAGCACTTCGCGGAAGAGGAAACCAGCGGCAAGTCGAACTCGACCATGGAGCGCCTTCGCGAAGTATGTGCGTCGGGACCAATGGAGGAGGCCGAGGCGCGTTTGGAGGAAATCGAGGGCGTCGGGCCTGAATTGGCGTACAGCATCGTGCATTTCTTCCGCAGTGAGGAAGGCCGGCGGGTGGTGGATCGGCTGATGGCGGTCGATCCGCCGCTCAACATGAACCAGCCGCGGAGGGAGACGTCCGGCAAGCAGCCCTTCGCGGGCATGACCATTGTCGTGACGGGAACATTGAAGACGCTCGGGCGGAAGGAAGCGCAGGACCTCATCAAATCCCTCGGCGGCAAGTCGGCCGGCAGCGTGAGCAAGAAGACCGACCTCGTCGTCGTGGGCGAATCCCCCGGCTCGAAACTGGACAAGGCCACGGAGTTGGGGATCAAGACGGTCGAGGAGGAGGAGTTTTTGAAGATGGCGGGGATCGAGTGATTGTCATGGTCGCTCTGGTGCAGGGCCGGCTGCGACCGTCCCGTCTCGGAATTCGATCGCGCTGGGCGAACGATGCTATCTGACGGAATTGAACACCAAGGTGAAAAGATTATGTTGAACATGCGTCACACATTTACTCTCATCACTCTCGCTACCCTTATTCCCGCGATATCCCTCGCCGCTCCCAAGGGCGTTCCCAAGACCACGCGCGTCATGGCCACGGGGCAGGCCGTCGGCGTCGATCTCGGCGCTGAGGACGAAGCCAGGATGGACGCCAAACGCAACGCCGTTCGCCAGGGCTGCGGCGAACTCATCACCGCCACGACGCTCATCCGCGACTACGAGACGGTCGAGGACCGCGTTCTCAGCAAGGCCGCGGGGTACATCGTCGACAACAAATCCCAGATCGTCTGCCAGGCCGATCCCCAGAACAACATCACCACCTGCGCCATTGACGCCATGGTGGCCTGGGCCTCCCTCGACAACGCCCTCAAGGGCATTCCCTGGCGGCAGCCCCGCATCGCCGTGGCGATGTTCGAAGAATACAACCCGGCCGACGGCTTGCCTCCGCAGTTCAGCACGCAATGGCAGGCGGTGATCGAAAAGGCGTTCATCGATCTCGGCTACCGCGTGGTGGATCAGGCGACGGTTCAGCAGAACCTGGAGAAGCTGGTGGCCGCGGCCAATCGGGAGGGCGATTCGGCGCAGGATGCCGACCTCATGCGCAGGCTCGACGCCGAAATCGTGGGCTTCTTTCAATTCACTTGCCCGCCGTGCACGCCCAAGCATCTGCCTCCTCCGCTGGACAACATCTGGACCTGTGACGCTTCGCTGACCGGCCGGGCGGTGCAGCTCGACACCGCCACGGTGCTCTTTGCCGACACGCTCACGGCCGACCCCACGGTCAAATCCTCCGGGCCGGTGCCCAATTCCAAGGAGGTGAAGAAGTTCCTCACCAAGGTGGGTGGACAGGCCGTGCGGGCCATCAAGACGAAGATCGATGACCAGGAGTACAACACGCGCTCCGTGGACTGCACCTTTCGCTGCGGCGACGGCATCGAGAGTTGCGTGGACGAGTTTCGCAAGATTCGCGGGGAGATCCGGCGGATTCGCGGGGTGGAAGACCTCACCATTCGCCAGGGCCTGCCGACGATGATCCTCGCCGAGATCGCCTACGCCTTTCCGGTAGACCGCCTGGCCCAGGCCCTGGTGGAATCCGACAGCGAGACCTACGTCTTCGCCACCGAACAAACCGCGGCGGAGACGCTGACCATTCGGGTGAGCAAGAGGTGACCGTTGGATCAGCGTGCGATTGGTAAGACCGAGGTGTGGATGATTCGAAGCGTCTCATGGCTGATGCTCCAGGCGTTGGAATGCGTCTCGCGGTTCGGGGTGCGGTCCGCGAACTCTCGCGAAGCGGGAAATTCGCGTCGCGGAACACGATGCTCTCTACAGGTAATAACGCGCATGGGCGCTCACTCGGCGCGGCGCACGGAGTGAGCGCCGCGCAATGGGGCGCCTGTCGTTTGGTTGAACGCTCAACTTAGAATGTCAGCAACAATGACCAATTGCGTGTGGTGCTTTTGGATGATTTTGGTGGGCGGAGGGATGGCTGGTGTAGCGAGAGGGGGCGCCAAAAGCATGGCGGCGCTCGCCAGCGGCTCGCTTGGCCATGGCACCCGACGAAGGGGCGTGGCCATGGCACGCGGTGAAGGGGAGCGCGGCCAAGTCGCCCGGCGCTGCGGTCGCCGCAACGTGTCCCATTGTGGGCTTAAACGCGTGAATAGGTGACAATGGGTGGCATGGCCAAGCCCGCAGGAGCGGGCGCCGCCATGTGGAATACAAACAAGGTCGGTCTTGTTGAACAGGAAGATCGAAAGCGGACGCGCTTCTTCGCTCGAATCCCCAACGTCTTGGGAGGGGAAGAGAAAGCGCTGCAAGCGATACGACAACCCGGGTGAAGCTCACGCACTCACGTTCAGTTGTTATCGACGTCAGCCTTTTCTTCGGAGCGACCGCGCTTGCCGGTGGTTTCTCGACGCACTCGAAGTGGCGAGAGGGGAATTGGGCTTTGAGGCATGGGCGTACGTCATTATGCCCGAGCACGTGCACCTGATCGTCTTTCCGGGAGAATCGGAAGCGAAGGTCTCCGAGATTCTCTTGGCAATCAAACGACCCGTCGCCCGGAAAGCCAACTGGTTCGTATCCAAATCGGCACCTCATATCGCGGTACGCATGAGAGATGAAGGGCCGAGCGGGCGTATTCAGTATCGCTTCTGGCAACGTGGCGGTGGGTACGACCGGAATCTCGTTCGCGATGCGACGGTCTACCGAACCATCGACTACATTCATGCCAATCCCGTGCGGCGCGGGCTCGTGGAATTCCCCGAGGACTGGAAGTGGTCCAGCGCCGCCCAATATGCCGGGTCGGCAGACGTTCCGTTTCTCGCGGACCTCTCTGGTGTGTCGCTCCGGTGTTGAGGCAAGGGCATGGCGGCGCTCGCCCGCGGCTCGCTTGGCCATGGCACCCGGCGACTACCGTGCAAACCGCTCTTTGAAGCGCCGAAACCAACTCTCATAATAGCAGAAGCTGAGCGATGCGACTCCGGCCGTCAGAATGACCGTGCCCGAAAAGAGGACGAGAGGGGTTTGAACATCCACGGCGTGGGTGACACGCTTCATGGCGTTGAAAGCCAGCATGTGCGCAAGGTACATCCCGTAGCTCACCACGCCGATGTGCTGGACCATTCGCCACCGATAGAAGCGGGACAGCATGTGATCCTCGCGAATTACGCATGTGAGTACCAACAGAGCCATCAACGCGAAGATCAGTGGCTCCGAATACCCCGGTCCGCAGAGTACCGTGATGAGCGCCAGCGCCACCATCGCACTGGCCCAGCGGTAACCGAGGATACGACCCACAATCTCGAAGCCGCGCCGGCTGTGCAGGAGGTGGGCGATGACGACGCCCATACAGATGGGGAGTGCGATGCTGCTGATGACGGTGTGTGCGAACGATCCGACGGGCAGCACCGCATTGGTCAGTCCCGAGTAAGCGGCAAGGATGAAGGCGATGACTACGAGCATGACATACAATGCGCGCCTTTCCCCGGCGTACTTTTCCAGCGGCGGCCACACGAGATAGAACTGCTCTTCAGTCGCGAGCGACCACGCGAAGAAGAAGATGACCCGTCCCTCGCCGGGCTCAACAAACCAGTTGGACGTGTAGGTGAGATAGTAGGGCAGGTGTCGGAAAAACGCGGCGCGGGCAACAGCATCCGTTTCCACGACGACCACTAGAAGAGTGTAGATGAGCAACACCGTATAATAGAGTGGGAAGATCCGTAGTGAACGCCGCAGGTAGAAATCTCGCAGCGAGATGCCTCCGTGCCGTTCGCGCTCGCGCAGGAGCAGGGTCGTGATCAGGAAGCCGCTAATCGCGAAGAACAACTGCACGCCAAGATGCCCCCTGCCGGCCAACGCCGAATCAGGGAAGTAGCTTGCACCGGTATGGTGCCAGATAACCGCAAGAATGCTGAGGCAACGAAGAGCGTCGAGCGAGCCGAAGTACTTCGTCTGCTTAAAGGTGTCGAAGTCTGGCATCGAGGCGGATTGCATGCGCTGGGGGTATATCGGCTGGGCACGCAATTGGCTTTCGGTACTGTTATCGGTCGAGCTGCACGAGACCGGCTCACAGATCGCACGCGTATCGATACCGATGATTCATGCTTGTGAGGACGGAGAGCAGTCCGGGCTCTGCTCGGCGAGGCCATTTGCGGGCTTCGTCGGGCGCAGCCCGCCGTACACGAGTGAGCCCACGCGCGATGCCATGCCACCCGCCGGATTGCTCTCGACAGCGCCTCTTCCCCGTGCCATACTCTGCGGCCGGTTGGGCGAAGGGCGGCGATCTCGCCCGGCCGAGAAGTTGACCCAGATTATCATGAAAGGCGACCTACGATGAGCATCCTGGTAAACCGGGAAACCAAGGTCATCTGTCAGGGCATCACCGGGCAGGCCGGGGCGTTCCACACGGCGCAGTGTCTGGCCTATGGGACGAAGATGGTCGGCGGGGTGACGCCGGGCAAGGGCGGGACGAAGTCCGAGCATGGGCTGCCGGTGTTCAACAACTGCCACGACGCGGTGCTGGCCACGGGGGCGGACGTGTCCATGATCTTCGTTCCGGCGGCGTTCGCGGCGGATGCGGCGATGGAGGCGGCCGACGCGGGTTGCTCGCTGGTGGTGCTCATTACGGAGGGCATCCCCACGCTGGACATGGTTCGCGCCCGGCACTTTCTGGACGAGAAGAAGGTGCTGCTGATCGGCCCGAACTGCCCGGGTATCATCACGCCGGGGGAATGCAAGATCGGGATCATGCCGGGGTACATCCACAAGCCGCGGGCGGAGGGGGACAAGGCCGTGGGGATTATCTCGCGCAGCGGCACGCTGACGTACGAGGCGGTGTGGCAGTGCACGACGCGGAACATCGCCCAGAGCACGTGCATCGGCATCGGCGGCGACCCGGTGAAGGGGCTGAATTTCATCGAGCTGCTGGACTTCTTCGAGAAGGACGAGCAGACGGACGCGATCATCATGATCGGGGAGATCGGGGGTAGCGACGAGGAGGAGGCCGCGCGGCATATCTCGCGGCATATCACCAAGCCGGTGACGGCGTTCATCGCGGGGCAGACGGCTCCGCCGGGCAAGCGGATGGGGCATGCCGGGGCGATCATCAGCGGGGGCGAGGGGACGGCGGCGTCGAAGGTTAAGGCGCTGAAGGACGCGGGGGTGGCCGTGGCGGATACGCCGGCGAAGATCGGGGAGACGCTGGCGGGGTTGATTGGGTAGCGTCGGTCCTTCCCTGAAGGGCGGGCCCGACGGAAGAAGCCACGAAGGCACGAAGCGACGGAGCCACGAAGGGGAAGTGACTCTGTGGCGCGTTGAAATCGCGCCCCCATTTCTGAAGAGATAGGCCACCCGGACGGGGCCTAATAATGCCGGGCCGTTTGATGGTTGAGGCATGCGAACCGCGTGTCTGAAGACACGCGAACCGCAGTGCCCTACGGGATCACAGCTCAGAAGATATATCGAGCGTGAATCGATGAATCGCTGGCTGGTGAAGTCTGATCCGGGGGAGTACGGGTTTGCCGATCTGGAGCGGGAGAGGCGAACGCGATGGGACGGGGTGCGGAACGCGCAGGCGCTGATCAACCTGCGGAAGATGCAGAAGGGCGACGCGGTTCTGATCTATCACACCGGGGACAAGAAGCAGATCGTGGGGCTGGCGGAGGTGGCGTCGAATCCGTACATCGACCCGGAGGCGGACGACGACCGGACGGTGGTGGTGGATTTGAAGGCGAAGGGTCGGGTGGCGCGGCCGGTGTCGCTGGGAGAGATCAAGAAGGACGAGCGATTCGCCGAGTTCGCACTGGTGAGGAATTCGAGGCTGTCGGTGATGCCGGTGAGCGAGAGGGAGTGGAAGGCGCTCGCGGAGATGGGGGAATTCTCCGCGTAGGCGCGACCGTCGCGAGGACAGCTAGAACGACCGTCCACAGTGCGGACAGGCGGGTTCCTTGAGATTGCGGAGTACACGCCGACAAGCACCACAACGCGTACGCCCATCAAGGTAATAGCCGCCCACCAGAATTCGATAAGCAATAACTCCGACTGCGATGCCCGGGACAGACAGCAACACGTTGGCGTGGAAATAATCGTGCCCTATATCCATGTGCGAATAGCTATGCAAGAAATTCGCGAAATCTATATCAAGAAACCAATACGGCCATGTGAGGAGGGAGTGCGCTATTGCCGCAAGTAACAACGAAGCGAGGCAACTGAAAGATAGCCTGAGTACCTGTTTCATATGAAGTGACCACATTCCGGGCATCGTGGGGTCGTCAGGCCGTGAAGCCGATACGCACACCGGCCACAGCGCGTCTCCGATGTTCGCGCGATGCGACAAGCCAGAAGATGAAAAACGAGGATGCCCAGGGCAACCGATGGACCTGCGACTGCAAGATGGGTCAGATGACTGGCCCAATCGTAGGTCCCCATGCCGAGCAGTTGCCACTCGCCATCCAAAGGTGAGGCAAAACCAAGAACGGGAAGGGCAGCAAGAATAGGATCATATATGCTGACGAACAAGAAGTCCTCAATGGGAAAAGAGAAGAGGCAAACCCACCTTGAGAACAAACCGACGATTATGGCGACAACAAGGGCGAGGTTTCGATGCCTTGCAAAGAAGCCATGATGAGCATTCCAAGAAGCCATCACGAAGCGCCTGAGTAGTCTTGCCCCGGCATTACTACTTGCTCACCTCCGGAAGTTCCATGGCCGACGGCAATGAGCTACTGCAGCGAAGGAATGCGCCGCAGCGTCGGCCTTCCATCGAACGGGCCGTGGCGTGATCGGACATTGTCACGTTTCCGCTTGGGGCATCAAGATCGACGGTACGCGACCGCCCACCAGTGACTAAAGTCACTGGCAACGAACGCGCGCCCTCCGGGCGAAGACCCTTTGTTGGTGCATCGAGAGGTAGCCCGCCTGGATTCCCAGATCGGTGCATCGAGATGCACCCCTCGAGCACTCTGACTACAATCCGGTCCGTGAGGAAGCGGAAGAAGAAAAAAAGGGAGAAGGCGGTCCGGGGACAACGGTCGGCGTCCACGGCTGGGGCAATCCCCGCGGCAGGGATGATCGCGGCGGAACGCGCAGCGGGCACGGGGGACGGGGACGGTCTGCGCTGGTTGAGCGTGGTCGGGGCGCGGCAGAACAACCTGCGGAACATCACGGCGTCGATTCCGCTGGGGCGATTCGTCTGCGTAACGGGGGTGTCGGGCAGCGGGAAGAGCTCGCTGGTGAACGACATTCTGCGCGAGGCGCTCTCCCGCGAACTGAACGGGGCCACGACGGCCCAGCCCGGTGCGCACGAGCGAATCGAGGGGGACGAGCATCTCGACAAGATCATCGACATTGACCAGACGCCGATCGGACGGACGCCGCGATCGAACCCGGCGACGTACATCAAGGTGTTTGACGAGATCCGGGCATTGTACGCGAAGCTGCCGGACTCGCGGGTGCGGGGGTACAAGCCGGGGCGGTTCAGCTTCAACGTGCCCAGCGGGGCGGACGGCGGCGGGCGGTGCGAGGCGTGCGAGGGGAACGGCTCGAACCGGCTGTCGATGGACTTCCTGGCCGACGTGTGGGTGACGTGCCCGGTGTGCGAGGGCAGACGCTTCAACCGCGAGACGCTCCAGATTCTGTTCAAGGGCAAGAACATCGCGGACGTGCTGGACATGGACGTGCAGGAGGCGCTCCAGCATTTCGCCAACGTGCCGAAGATCGAGGCCATGCTGCACACGCTGCACGACGTGGGGCTGGACTACGTGAAGCTGGGGCAGTCGTCGACGACGCTCTCGGGTGGGGAGGCGCAACGGATCAAGCTGGCGCGGGAACTGGTGAAGCGGTCCACGGGAAGAACGCTGTACGTGCTCGACGAGCCGACGACGGGGTTGCACTTCGAGGATATTCGCAAGCTGCTGGCCGTGCTGCACGGGTTTGTTGATGCGGGAAATACCGTTTTGGTGATCGAGCACAACCTCGATGTGATCAAGACGGCCGACTGGATTATCGATCTCGGTCCGGAGGGCGGCGCGGGCGGCGGGCGGATCGTGGCGGAAGGCACGCCGGAGCAGGTGGCGAAGTCGAAGAAGTCGCATACGGGTGCGGCGCTGCGGGAGATGTTTGAAGACATGAGTTCGCGCAGGCTGAAGCCTGCGGCTCAGAAGATGCGCGGTGGGCCAGACTCCGTTGAAGACTCGCGCGGGCTGAAGCCCGCCGCTCAGAAGATTCGCGGCGATGCAATCACTGTCGTCGGGGCGAAGCAGCACAATCTGAAAGACATCACCGTGGAGATTCCACGCGGGAAGACGACGGTGTGCTGCGGGCCGAGTGGGAGCGGGAAGACCAGTCTGGCGGTGGACACACTCTATGCCGAAGGTCAGCGGCGCTATGTCGAGTCGCTGAGCGCGTACGCACGGCAGTTCCTCGGGCGGATGCAGCCGCCGAAGGTGGAACACGTTCATGGGCTCTCCCCCGCGATCTGCATCGAGCAGAAAACCGCGACCAAGTCGCCGCGTTCGACGGTGGGAACGATCACCGAAATCTACGACTACCTGCGGATTCTCTGGGCGCGGATCGGTATTCCACACTGCCCACGGTGCGAGAAACCCGTGGGCACGCAGACGGCCGACGAGATCGTGGAGCGTGTGCTGGGCCTGGGCGAAGGGACGAAGGTGCTGCTGCTCGCCCCGGTGGAACCCACGGGGCAGGAGACGTACGAGGCGTTGCTGCGCCGCGAGCGGGCCAACGGATATGCGCGGGCGCGCATCGACGGCGCGATACACGAGCTCGATCAGTCCATCGAGATCGATCGCCGTCGAAAGCATCGCGTGGAGCTGGTTATCGATCGGGTCGTCGTGCGGAAGAAGCAGGCATCGCGGCTGGCGGACAGCGTGGAGCAGGCTCTGGCCGTGGGTCAGGGCGTGATGATCGCCGGCGTACTCGAGTCCGACGATCGCGCGGGAGGCGAATTGCGGTTTTCGCAGCATCGATCGTGCCAAACCTGTGGCACCAGCTTCGAGGAACTGACGCCCCACCACTTCTCTTTCAATAATGCACTGGGATGGTGTGAGTCGTGCGAGGGGCTGGGGGTGCAGCAGGGAGCCAGCGCCTCGACGATTGTCGTGCATCCGACGCAGTCCATCGCCGCGGGAGCGATTGGTGCGTGGGGCGCGCTCACGCCGGGGACGAAGCTGCACGCGCTGGTCGGCGCGCTGGCCGATCATGCGGGCTTCGACCTGCACACGCCGTGGAACCGGATGGCGGAGAATCACCGGCTGGCCGTGCTGCACGGCACGGGTGATGCGTGGGTCAGCGTGCAGCCGCCCACCGAAGAAGGAAACAAGAGACGACGAGGTTCCGGTCGCACGGATGGTTCCGCTGCGGGCAACGGGAGTGCCGTTCGCTTTCGCTGGCGCGGGTTCTTCCCTGCGATTGCCCGAGCGACGCAGATCAGTTGGCAATATCGCAAGCGGCTGGAAGATTTCGTTACCGAGGTTCCGTGCGAAGCGTGTCGTGGAAGTCGACTTCGTCCCGATGCCGCGGCCGTTCGACTGGCGGAGCGCACGCTTCTGAACGTCTGCTCGATGTCGCTGGGCGAGGCACTCCGCTGGATCGAAGGACTTCGCCTCTCGGCGCGCGAGCGGCACGTTGCCGGCGAGCTCCTGCATGAGATCACGTCGCGGCTGCGCTTCCTGGTAGACGTTGGGCTCGAATACCTGTCGCTGCACCGCTCGGCCGCAACGCTGTCGGGTGGTGAGTCGCAGCGGATCCAGCTCGCCGCACAGATCGGCACGGGGCTCACCGGCGTGCTGTACGTACTTGACGAACCGACCATCGGACTTCATCCCCGCGACAACGCCCGGCTGGTTCGTGCGTTGGGCAGGCTCCGCGACCTGGGCAACACGCTGGTGCTGGTGGAGCACGACCGCGAGGTGATCGACTCGGCGGATCACGTGCTGGACTTCGGTCCCGGCGCCGGGACGTTCGGAGGAGAGATCACCGCGAATGGTTCGCCGAGAAAGTTGCGTCGCGATCGCAAGTCGCTGACCGGGGCGTACCTGTCGGCGCGGGAGTCGATCGCGGTTCCATCGAATCGGCGGGTGGTTCCGGCCGAGCCGCGAACGGACGTGGTGGCATTGGATGAAGCGGATACGGCAACGGCCGAATCCAAGGGCACCACATCGCGCAAGCGGAAGACGGGGAAGGGGAAACGTACGGCGGCGGGTGATGAAGCGGTGCAGTGGATTACCGTGCGCGGTGCCCGCGAGAACAATCTTCAGGAAATCGATGTTCCCTTCCCATTGGGGCGGTTCACTTGTGTGACCGGCGTCTCCGGCAGCGGCAAGAGCACGCTCGTTTCGGACATTCTCTACAATGCAGCGGCGGCGCGGATCCACCGCGCCCGACTGGTCCCCGGCGGGCACGAGGGAATCAGCGGGCTCGAGCACATCGACAAGGTGATCAACGTCGATCAATCGCCGATCGGAAACAGCCCGTCGAGCAACCCCGCCACTTACACGGGCGTTTTCGACCTGATCCGCGAACTCTTCGCGAAGCTGCCGGTCAGCCGCATTCGCGGGTATACACCCAACCGCTTCAGCTTCAATCGTCCCGGCGGGCGCTGCGAAGCGTGCGAGGGCATGGGGCAGAAATGCATCGAGATGCACTTCCTGCCCGACGTGTGGGTGGAGTGCGAAGTGTGTCGCGGGAAGCGCTACACGACGGAGACGCTGGAGGCGCAATATCGCGGGCGGAGCATCGCCGACGTCCTGGATATGCGCGTCAACGAGGCGCTGGAACTGTTCGAGAGCGTGCCGCGCCTGCGGCGGATGCTGCAAACGCTCGATGACGTTGGACTCGGGTACGTGCAACTCGGGCAGGCGGCGCCGACGCTTTCCGGCGGCGAGGCGCAACGCGTGAAACTGGCGGGTGAACTCGGACGGCCTTCGACCGGGAAGACGTTGTACATTCTCGATGAGCCCACGACGGGATTGCATTTCGACGACTTGAAGAAGCTGCTCCGCGTGCTGCACCGACTGGTCGATCTGGGCAACACGGTCATCTGCATCGAGCACAATCTTGACGTGATCAAGACGGCCGACTGGGTGATTGATCTCGGTCCGGAAGCGGGCGACGCCGGCGGCACGATCGTGGTCGCGGGAGCGCCGGAGCGGATCGCGGCGACGAAGGCGTCGCACACGGGCAAGGCGCTGGCACCGGTTCTCGAAGCCGGTCCGGTTGCGGCGCGGGAGATTTTCGATGCAAACCAACTGGCGGCGGAGTCGATGGACTCCGCGAGACCGCTCAATCTCGGCGACGACGTGCGTATGCCCTGGGATCGCGACGGGCGGACGTGGCACACGGCCGATCACGTCGATCACAAGGGCGAGCCGGTGCAGTGGGATCCGGCGCTGCTGGTCTGGCTCGTGGAGACGATGGAGTCAGTGGAGGGATTTGCGCCGACGGACTGGAACCATCGCACCCGAGTTGAGATCAAGGCGCCGGGCAGCGTACCCTGGTTCGCACATCTTCGCACCAGCGGACGCGACCTGATTGACATCACGATCCGAGTTCCGAATGACACGTTTACGGCATCGGACGTCAGCAAGCTGGGAATCAAGACGCTCGACGAGCGCCGCGACCTGCCCATCTACGGACAGTGGGACCGGGCGCGACTGCGGCGGGGGATCATCGGCTGGCAGGACGTGCGATTGTTTCTACGTGATTTCCAGGACGTGAACAGAAAGACAGTCGGAGCATTCCTGCGCCGCGCGGCCGGGGCGTATCTCTCGCACGTGCGCAAGCTCCGCGAAGACCCCGACGCCGGTCAGCCGTGGAAGACGGAGGGCATCAACTGGCATTTGTCGCAGAAGTCGATCAACCCCAAGACGCGTGCCAAGTGGCCGCCGTCGCTGCTAATGGCCCTCGTGGGGTGTTTCAAGGCGCTCGAGCGGACCTTGGTCTTCGATTGGAACAGCAAGGTCTCGGGTTCGTTCGCGCTGCCCAATGAATCCAAGCCGATCGGCAAACTTGTGACCAACATGGCCCGGGGGATTCGCGTCGAGCTGCGAGCGCCGGCGAAAGTGCTGACGCCGGTGCGGATCATGTCGCTGGGGGAGGATGCGGAGGTCAAGCGGAGTCCGGACTACGATCGCGTGACGTTCTGGGTGCGCTCGCTCAACCAGATCGACACGAAACAGCTTCTGGACGTGTGGCGCGTGTGCACCGCTCCGCGCGAGGACGAAAGGCTGCGCTCGGCATGACCCAGTTACTGGTGCCCAATCGCTTTCTGTTCGACTTCGAGTTCCCGCTGCGCTACCGGGCGAAGCTGCCGCGTGTCGACGGCGACGTGTCCGGCTGGAGCGACGCGGAGCTTCTGCCGCACTTCGGCGAGCTGGACGGAAAGGCCGAATTCGCCGAGGTTTGGGCCTGCTGGAACGAGACGGGCATGGCCGTGGCGTGTCGCGTGGAGGGGAAGAAGAAGCCGCTGCGCTGCGATCCGGCGACGTTCTGGAGCGGGGACAATCTGCGCATCTGCACGGACATGCGCGATGCCCGCTCCAACCGGCGGGCGACGCGCTACTGCCAGCAGTTCTACTTCCTGCCCACAGGTGGCGGATCGCGGGGCAAGGACCCAGCCGCGGGGAGTCATCGTATTCAGCGCGCCCGGGAGGACGCTCCGCCGGTCGCCGAGGGTGTCATCAGCGTGGCAGCGAAGACATCGAAGACCGGCTACACACTGGAGGGATTCATCCCGGCCGAGGCCCTGAGCGGGTTCGACCCTGTCGAGCATCCGCGTATCGGGTTCTACTACATCCTCGAAGATGGTGACTTCGGCCAGCAGTTCCTGACGGTGGGCGACGATCTCAACTGGTATGTGGACCCGTCGACGTGGGCGACAGGGGTGTTGAGTAGGTAGGCACCTGGCCCTTCGGCTTTTACCCGCTTACGGCTTCGGTGGTTCCGACTCTTCGCTGCGGTCTTTCTCGAGACCTGCCGTTGCCTTCGCGATCTCCCTGAATTTCCGCCCCTTCCAAGCGTTTCCGTGTGGCCCCCACCAGCGACCGAGATACTCCGCCAGCCAATGCGTGTAGACCGAAGTCGATCTGGCGCTCAGACGATCGCAATGGGCCAGGAATTCAGGCGATAATTCCGCGTCCCAAGGCGTCTGGATCAGTCTGCCGTATTCGTCTTTGTGAGCCTTGAGCCATTCCCAGGTCTCACGATCACGTTCCGGCGGCGCCTGAACTTGGATCGCAATCGGCTCTGTGAGATATTCAATGTACGGGTTCAGCCGGTCGACCTGTTGTACGGCTCTCCCCTGAATCCAATAGGTTCCGGGTTCCTCCGTGTAAAAAGCGCCCTCGGAGGTATAGAGCATTACGAGTTCAAGTGTAGCGCTTTGTCCGGAAACGAATGTAGCAGGCCCGACCTCATAGATGACCCTCCGCAAGCCCGACCAATGCTCGAGCTTTTGCGGATCAGTACCGAATCGAAGATCGGCGACCGATATCATCCGCTGATCGACCGTGGGCGCGTTGTGGTAAATCAGCTTGATCGGGGCGCTGCTCGAATTCGTCACCGTAGCCGTGACGAAAACCGGCTCGCCAAGATAGTAGACCGATTTGTTGGGTTTGATCTCAATCGTCACGTCGCCCGCGAGAGAGGTCTGAACACCCAGGAAAAGGAGAACAGCCCAACTCGCTTGCGGCAGTGACATCAGTGTATCCCCTTCTCTCCCAGCCAGCGTTCGGCGTCGATGGCGGCCTTGCAGCCCATGCCGGCGGCGGTGACGGCCTGGCGGTAGACGCTGTCGGCCACGTCGCCGGCGGCGAACACGCCCTCGACGCTGGTCGTTGTCCGGTAGGTGTCCTTCAATTTGACGTATCCCTTGGCGTCGAGTTCCAACTGCCCCTCGAGAAACGCGGTGGCGGGGGTGTGTCCGATGGCCATGAAAAGCCCGCCAACGGGCAGGTCGGACTTATCGCCGGATTCGGTGTCTTGCAGACGGACGGCGCTGATCTTCTCGTCGCCGAGTACGTCGGCCACGGTCTTGTTCCACAGGACCTCGATCTTGGCGTTGTCCAGGGCACGCTGGGCCATGATCTTCGACGCGCGCAGTTTGTCGCGGCGGTGGATCATGTAGACCTTGGAGGCGAACTTGGTGAGGTAGGTCGCCTCCTCCACGGCCGAATCCCCCCCGCCGACCACGGCCAGCTCCTTGTTGCGGAAGATGGGCAAAGCGCCGTCGCACACCGCACAGGCGCTGACGCCCCCGCCGGATCGCGCCAGGCGCTGCTCGTTCTCCAGCCCGAGCCAGTTGGCGGTCGCCCCCGTGGCGATGATGAGGGCATGCGCCTGGTACTCGATGTCGTCCTCGCCGATGACGACGAACGGTCGCTTGGACAGGTCCACGCGCTGGCAGTCGTGGTAGGAGTAGCTGTGGCCGTCGTCGGGGTTGGAGACGTCGGGACTCAGGCCGTTGTCGGTGACGATGCGCGTGCCGAATCGGGCGGCCTGCTGCTCGAAGTAGGCCATCATCTTCGGGCCGGTGACGCCCTCGGGGAAACCGGGGTAGTTCTCGACCTCGGTGGTCATCATGAGCTGCCCGCCGGGGAGGACGGTGGAGGGCACGGTCTTGGGTCGCCCGGCGAAGACCAGAGGGTTGAGGTTAGCTCGCGCTGCGTAGATCGCCGCGGTCCACCCGGCCGGTCCCGATCCGATGATGATGACGTTCTCGACGTTCTTGACGGTCATTTTCGGTGTCCACTCCCCTGCTGCATGACGGTCGTTTCAGGCCGTTTTCTGAGCCCGGTGACAAACGGGACATGATAGTGGACACGGCGGAAGGCGTCCAAGAACGGGGGCGGCTGCGACGTTTGACCACATGGCGGGTGTAGGCGTACTCTCCGCCCAGTAATGAGGAGAGTCCGGGATGACAATCGTCGCCCAATGAACCCATCCGCTGCCGAGCCGAGGCCCTGTTGATGCATCCGCTCACGTTCGAATTCGCCCCATCCGGCGCCAAAGGGAAAGCGGACATTGCCGCGCTGGCGATGATCTCGCTTGTGCTGGCCGGCGCGATTGGAGGGTGCGCAAGTCCGGGGGCGGGAATCCGCGGGGACCTTGCCGTTTATGCGTGGAGTGGCGAAGGGCTTGAAGGTCGCCGATTGACGTCAGGAAACGTCGAGATCACCAGCACCTTGCGCGACGAGGACTTCGAGCGCGGTTTGGCGGAGGTGGCCGAGGCGGCGCACGCGGCGTTCGTCCGATTCCTTCCGCCTCGATCGGCCACGGCACCTCCGCTGCGGTTCATGGTCTTCTCGGACCGGGAGCAATGGGCGCGATTCATGGCGGAGCGCTTTCCGCATCAGGCGGCCGTCCACGCGCGCATCCGCACCGGCGGCGTGACCGTCGGGGATGCGTCCTACCTGTTCTTTCGGAATCGCAGCACGACGCTGGCGACACTGGTTCACGAAGGCTGGCATCAGTACGTCGCGACGCGATTCGACGTCGCCCTGCCCGCGTGGCTGGAGGAGGGATTGGCGTGTACGTTCGAGTCGATTGACGTGACCGGAGCCGAGCCGCGAATCCTGCCCGAAGACAACGCGTGGCGGGCGGGGACGCTTCGCGAGATTCTGAGTCGCGATCAGGTCCTTCCATTGACCGATCTGCTCCGGCTTGACGCGGCTACGGCGCTGCTGGACGCGGACGCGTCGGCCGTTCAGCGTTACTACGCGCAGGTCTGGGCGCTGGTGGTGTTTCTGCAAGATGGGCCGGACGCGGCGCTGCGGGCGCGGTTCCACGCCTTGATCGACGACATTGCGAGCGGCGAATTCTCTGCGAAGCTCTCGGCCGCGCGGGTCACGGACGCGGGACTGACGGAACGGCCTTATGGAGAACAGGTACTTCGTGTGTACTTCGGCGCTCCGCCAGAGAACTTGGACGCCGCGTATCGCGCCTATCTGATCCAACTCGCACACCTGCAGCGCGTGCCGTCTCCTACGGCACGCGAAGAGCCCCGATGACCCTGAGCCCGCGATGAATCCGGAAGACTACCGCTATCACGTGGAGAAGCTCCCCAACGGCCTGCGGCTGGCGTGGCTCAATGTGCCGCATGCCCGGACGGTTCACTTGACGGCCATCGTCCGCGGCGGCTGCCTCTACGAGACAAAGGAGAACAACGGCGTCAGCCACCTGCTCGAGCACCTGCACATGGCGACATCGAAAAAGTACCCGACGCGGAAGGCGATGACGGAGGCGATCGGGCGGATGGGCCATGCCAATGCGATGACAACGCCGGAGAACATTCATTTTGAACTCGGCACGGTACATGAGCGACTCGAGATTGCGACGGAGCTGATAGCTGAAATTCTCATACGCCGGCAGTTCGCATGCGATGACATTGAACTCGAGAAGGCGCTGATCGTTGATGAGATTCGATCGGCAGGCCACGAATGGTCCGGAGACCCGATGACAAGGTTCCTCTTTGAGACGAGCGGCTCATTGGCCTCGAGCGGAGGAACGCGTCGTTCCTTGGAGAGATTGGACAGCCAGAGGATCACTGATTTTGATACCGCGGCGTTCCGCCCGGAAAACATTGTCGTGGGCGCGGCCGGAAAACTTGATGCCGTATCGGTCCAGCGCGTCACAAGCGTGCTTTCGAAGTGGAATGTCGATGGTATAGAACGATTGGCTCCCAACAGTCAGACATTGCGCCGTCTGCCTGCCGTAGGGAGCATCCCAAGCATAGCGGGTTCCAACGGAGTCTTCATTGGGTTCGTCATAAGCGACGCCCCCCGCGGGGCCGATTGGGTCTCGATGGGTTATCTCGACACAGGATTGTTCTCGCCTCCCTCGAGACTGTTTGAAGAATTGCGATATGGGAAAGCGAATGTCTACAACGTAGGCTGTAATCTCACGAGAATCGTCGCGGGAAACCTGCTCTTTGTTCAAGCTGATGCTCGACCCAGAGAACGTCGCGTCGTTGCAGACGAGGTCTTGGGGACCCTGAGGCAAATCAAGGAGAACGGGATTGACGGACATTGGTTCGAAGCGATGCGTGACCAAGCCCAATACTGGCTATTCTCGGTGATAAACGACGCCGGCTGGCTCTCCGGCCGAATTGCACAGGCTGAATTCTACTTCTCCGACGGGCGTGGCGAGGACCTTGTCGAGGAAGTCGACGCCGTTCTCAACCTCACCCGCGACCAATTCCAGGATTTCGCCCGGCGGCTTTTTCGCCCCGAGAATTGCTTCATTCTACTTGGGTCAAAGAGCTGGCGGTGTGCTCCCCGGCATTTCCGTGGTATGATCGAGAAATACCTGGGCTGATTGCCATGTACACGGTCATCATCGAATCCACCTTCTGTGCCATCCACCGCGTGCGTATGCCCGACGGCACGCTCGAGCCGCCTCACGGGCACGACTTCCGCGTTCGCGCCTATCTCTCCGGCGAGATGCTCGACGAGAACGACATGGTCGTGGACTTCCACGCGGCGCAGGTCGCCATGCACGAGATCCTCGCCCCGCTCCAGCACACGGACCTCAACGAACATCCCGCGTTTGCCTCGGGCTACCCCACGGCCGAGCGGATTGCCCGCCACGTCTTCGACGCCCTCGTGGCGGCGGGGTTCCGCGGTGTAACACGCGTGGAACTGACCGAGGCGCCGGGCTGCGTGGCGGTTTACGAGGCCTAAGGCCCTGCCGCAATTCAGACCGGGATCAGGAAAGCAGACATTCGGTCTGCCGTCACCATTCGAAACGTGCGTCCCTGCTGAAGTTCCGCAACGTGAACAGGTTACAAAGCACCTGCGGCCGGCGAATCGCGGCGATTCCGCGGCTTCAGCGAATCGCTTCGAATTGACGATGATTATGCGGAAATCTAGAATCGGCTAGGCAGGCGATGATCGCGCCTGCGGGGTAATGCATCATGCAGCAGCTCTGTCAACGCTGTAAGCAGGCCAAGGCCACGGTGCTCATCACCGACGTGCCGGAGAAGAAGGTCCGGCATCTCTGTGAGCAGTGCGCCCAGCAGGAGGGCGTCATCGTCAAGCAGTCGCCGCAGACGACGAGCCAGATTCTCCAGGAGTTCATCAAGCACAAGACGGGCCTCGGGGCGGCCGACGACCGCACGTGTCCCAATTGCGGGATCACCTTTCGCGAATTTCGCATGAAGGGACTGCTGGGCTGCCCGCATGATTACGACATCTTCCGGGCGCAGCTCATGCCGCTCATCGAGCGGGCGCATCAGGGCGGAACGCATCACGTCGGCAAGGTGCCGCCCACGGCGGACGAATCGACCCACCGGCTCGCGGGCGTCCTCCGGCTTCGCCGCGAACTCCAGGACGCGATTGAGGCGGAGGATTACGAGAACGCCGCGCGGCTTCGGGACAAGATCCAGGCCCTGGAAACTTCCGACCCTTCACAGCAATGACACTCGACGACCTCATCAACGCCAGGGGGGCGTGGCTGCGGGGCGAAGGCCCGGAAACGGACATTGTCATCTCTTCGCGCATCCGGCTGGCGCGGAACCTGGCCGACTTCAGCTTCCTCGGCACGGCCGACTCCGGCGAGCGCACGGAGGTGTACCGTGTCATCACCGACGAATTGAGCAGTCTCGCCGGCGAGCGCGACTCGCTGCTGGTCGACGTGAACCAGGCCGATGAGATCGACCGCCAATTCCTCATAGAGCGGCACCTCATCAGCCGGCACCAGGCGGCGGCGGAAGGCAGCCGCGGCGTCAGCATCTCCGACGGTGAAACCAGGGCGGTCATGATCAACGAAGAGGACCACCTGCGGATCCAGGGTCTGCGCAGCGGGCTGCAACTCGACAGCATCTGGGAGGAGCTCAATTCGCTGGACGACGCCCTGGGCCAGCGCGTGCCATTCGCATTCGATAAGCAGCTTGGTTACCTCACGGCCTGTCCCACCAATGTCGGTACGGGCATCCGCGTTTCGGTCATGGTCCACCTGCCCGCGTTGCGTTGGACGAAGGACATCGAGCGTGTGGAGCAGGCCGCCAAAGACATGCGGCTGGCGGTGCGGGGTCTATATGGAGAAGGCACCGAAGCCGTGGGAGACCTCTTCCAGATTTCCAACCAGGTCACATTGGGGCAGACGGAGGAAGAAATCATCAAGGCTTTCGCCGAGTCGATTATTCCGCGCATTTGCCAGTATGAGCGGGCGGCACGCGAGGCGATCGTCCGCCACGGCCCCGCACAACTGGACGACCGCATCTGGAGGGCTTACGGCATCCTGAAGAACGCCCGCTATATTTCCAGCAACGAGACCCAAAGCCTGCTCTCACCGCTGCGCATGGGGATCCACCTGGGACGTTTCACGGAATTCGATATCAAGACCTTAAATGAACTGTTCCTGAATACGCAGACCGCACACCTCCAGAAGCTGCACGGCCGCTCCCTGGGTGACGACGAGCGCGCCATCGCTCGCGCCAACTACATCCGCGAACACATCGTGTAATACCCTGTTACCGCCGGTTCCGCCGAACGTACCGCGAAGCGAAGCCTCCTGCTATTCTAAGCGAGCGGGACACAGGGAGCCCGGACAGGACACCGGTTGCCTGATGAATGAAGGGGTCGAAACCAATGCCGAACCTGCTTGATCCGCTCACACTGCGCGGTGTGACCATGCGTAACCGCATCGGTGTTTCGCCGATGTGCCAGTACAGCTCGGAGAATGGCAGAGCCACCGACTGGCATCTCGTGCACCTCGGATCGCGCGCGATAGGCGGAGCCGGACTGATCATCTGCGAAGCGACGGCCGTGGAACCGCGAGGACGCATTTCTCCGGGTGACGCCGGCCTGTGGTCCGACGAGCAGATTGAGCCGCTGGCGCGAATCAACCGCTTCATCCTCGAACACGGCGCGATCCCCGCCATTCAGCTCGCACACGCGGGTCGAAAGGCGAGCACGGCCGTACCGTGGGAGGGCGACGGCGTGCTGACAGAATCTCAAGGCGGCTGGGAATGTGTCGGGCCGAGCCCCATCCCGTTCTACGACGGCGATCCCCGACCGCGGGAGCTTACGATCGACGAAATCAGGAAGATCCAATCGGCGTTCGTCTCGGCAACGGAAAGAGCGCTTCTCGCGGATTACCGCCTGCTCGAAATTCACGGCGCCCACGGCTACCTGATCCACAGCTTCCATTCGCCGCTGTCCAACGTTCGCACTGACGAATACGGCGGCAGCCTCGAGAATCGAATCCGGTTTACGATGGAGACCGTGCGTCTTGTTCGACGAGCCTGGCCGGAGGATCGGCCTCTCGCCGTGCGACTCTCCTGTACGGACTGGTTTGAGGGCGGGTGGACACTGGAAGAATCCGTCGAGCTGGCCAGGAGGCTCAAGGCGGAAGGCGTTGACCTGATCGACTGCAGCTCCGGCGCGGGAACGCCCAAGGCCCGCATCCCGGCGGGAGCGAGCTACCAGGTGCCGTTCGCCGAGGCCATTCGCCGCCAGGCAGAGATTCCGACTGCGGCCGTCGGCCTGATCACCGACCCCATGCAGGCCGATGAGGTAATACGCAACGGCCGCGCCGACATCGTTCTGCTCGCCCGCGAGATGCTTCGCGATCCGTACTGGCCGTGGCATGCCGCCCACACGCTGCGCAAGGCGGACAAAGTACCCATGCCGGTTCAATATGCGCGGGCATGTAGGTAATTCGAGCGGGCAATACCGTTCACACCGCGTCCGATTGCAAATAGGTCATTCAGCGGCCGGGTAGGTGAATGTCTGCACCATCATCTGCTTTCCGCCGGTCGTCGCAATTGAATGCGCGTCCGTCTCGCGGTAACCCAATTGCTCGGCCATTTGCTTCAGCGCTTCCGGTGGCACGAGCCGCATGATCGAATCGAGCGCCTCCAGGCTCTTGAAAGGCGAGGGCGTGACCTCGGGAATGTCGTCGTTGGGTAGTTGCAGGACGGTCACAAGCACGCCCCCCGGCCGGAGCATGACGCGGATCCGGTCCAGCACCTCGCGCGGCTCCACATATTCGAACAGCAGTCCGGCGAAGACGAGTTCCACTGGCGCAATCGGCCATGCGTCGACCTGAACGTTAAGGGCGTACAGCTCCAGTCCGGGCAGGCGAGCCCCAAAGCGACTCTGTGTGTGTGCAATATAGTCGGGATTGATGTCGACGCCCACGATGCGCCGTGTGACATTCGGATCGATGTACTCGAAGCCGTTACCGCCGGCGCAGCCCAGCACCGCAACGGATGCCGGCGCGAACCGGCGTAGCACGGATTCGAATACTCCACTCAATAGTGTGGACTGGCCGACCTCGGGCAGGGCCATGTGGCCTTCGTAATCGGCCAAAGGAATGGACAGCCAGGGGTTGTTCACGGCAGAACGGGTTCAAGGGTGTCATCTAACACAACAATGAGGCCGCCTCGGTCGCATTGGCTGGTGAGCAGAGCGTATCGGCGCCACCTCGATCTTACAGGCGCCTCCCACACTCCTGACAGAACTTCGAGTCCTCTTCATTCAACTTTGCACAATCCGGGCATTTGATCATGACGACCTTCTGCGGCCCGAGATCGATTCGCACCTCCTCTAAACCGTCCTTCACCATGCCGCCAGCCATGCGGCTGTAGGGTTCCAAGTCTTCTCGCGCCTTTTGCGGATCCAGAACGAGACCGGAGCCGGCCAGGCCAGCAGCGCCGACGGCGCGGACAACCGCCCCCACGAATACCAAGCCCATGCCGCCAAATGCCCTGATGAACATGGATCCTCCGCGCGCGCCGAAGCCTGAGGAGTCACCCAAATGCATGGCAGCGGAGACAAACGTGGACAAGAAGAGCAGTATCCCGAGGACCATCAGACCGATCCCGGTGTAGTAGACGTTTCGCCGCGCTTTGGAGATTTGCCGAGCCATCGCAGTCACCACTCTGTGCGATTCGCATGTCGAATGAGATGGGCCATCGGGGTCACGCCGTTTCAGTGGAATGCTACCTTCCGGACATCGCACCTGTCCAGGCCGTTGGTTGCACCCGGGATCATCCTGGCAGTTCTCTTCAGGTCGGCGTTCAACCACACATGTCGGTCGGATTCCAAGAATCCCTGCCAAGCGGCCCGGAAATGGTAGCCACGCGGGGAGCCGTTTCTCAGTGTTCAACATGCGCCGGCGAATGCGACCATCTTCGGAGATACGACGAGTTCCCGGGATCGCAACCCGCCCGAATTCGGCCGCTGGCTCGGCATGAAGCGCCTATCCTTGCCCGGGTGAGCGCGGCTCCCACAGCTCGAAACGGTTACCCTCCGGGTCGGTCGCCCAGCCGAACCGGCCGAATTCGTAGTCCTCGACTTTGTCGTCCACCTGAACCCCGGCGGCTCGAAGTTGGGCCAACATGGCATCGAGGTTTCGTACGCGATAATTGACCATGAAAGGCGCCGGACCCGGACCGAAGTAAGATGTGTCAGCAGGGAACGCAGACCAGACGGCCTGCTCCCCGGCCGCGGTGGAAGCGAATGCCCCGTAGGTCTGCTGCGGTTCGACAGGCACGCCCAGGTGTTCACGATACCAGGCGGCGAGCGCCTTCGGATCGCGGGCTTTGAAGAATACGCCGCCGATTCCGAGCACCTGCTCCATTTGGTTCCCTTTCCGTACGCCTCGCCTGTTCTGCCATTCTTCCGCCTCTGGGAAGGAGTGAAGTCCGGAGCATTCAGGTCTCGCGCTTGTCCAGCCCGTTGATCAGGCCCGAGATCATCTTGGCGATGGTCTCAAGTCGCTCTCGCAGGCCGAGGGCTGCTCGCTCCAGGACAAGTCCCCGGCGGCGCGCGATCTCCCGCAAAGGAATGCACTCCTGTGCCGATCCACGCGCGATCGTGAAGATGTTTCGCCGGTCGGGCTTGGTGAAGCGCCCGTTTCCTTCGGCGAGGTTTGCTGCGATCGAAAGCGCGGCACCATTCAACTAATCGACGAGGGAGCCGTAACCGCGGGGGAAGCCTTCGGTCAGGGCTGCAATCTCATCGGCAAAGTCCACGGCCTTCTGGTAGACGTCGAGCTTCTCAAACATGAACGCCATTGGACGTTCAATCGCTTCCGCGCGAGCAGGTGATCTGTTGAACAGGAGACCGCAAGTGAGCGATCCAAAGCACCGGAACCCGGGTCGCGTCCCGGAGAGTTTCTTCCCTCTCCTGTTCTGATGTTCTTGCGCTCACCTGCTCTATTGCCGCTTCGCGGCAATCGGGGCGACAGGATTTGAACCTGCGACCTCAGCGTCCCGAACGCTGCGCTCTAGCCAGGCTGAGCTACGCCCCGAAGAGGAACCACCCAGCCTAATCGGGCCCTTCCCGCCCGTCAACTCACAGGCGGGAACGACCGGGCCCGGTCCCGTTCCATCCGGGCCCTGCTCGCGATTCTCGGACGCGGACATCCCCCGCCCGCTTCCGACGCGACATCCCCCTACCGGAAACAAAATGCCCCGCCGCAGCGTCTATTGCCGCGACGGGGCGTTCGGAGCCCGCTTCTGTCTCATGCTACCACGTGTACTTGACCGTGTACGTGATCACCGCCTCGCCGTCCTTCTCCACCGTGACCGGGAAGTGAATCGTCCGCGAGTCGATCTTCTCGTAGTCGTGCGACTTCTCCGTAATCTGCCAGGTCATCCATCGGTAGAGGTTCTCCTTCACGATCACCTTCACCGGCGTGTCCTTGTGATTGCGGATCTTGATTTCAATCGATTCCGTCATGGTGTTGCGACGCGTGTCCAGCTCGAAGTTGGTCTGGCGACGCTCGCCGACAACATCGAAAGCGCTGCCCAACTTGATGAGCACCGGCTCATCCTTGGGGGTGTGGTCGATGGTGTCCTCGCCGATGAATTCCAAAGAGTCGTCGGCCGGGTCGCGCTGGCTCACGCGAATCCGCCCCGAGGGCAGCGGCATGCCCATGCCCGCCTTCTCCTCGTTCTTGAAGCGGAGGTAGATGTCGACCTTTTTGTTGGACTCCACGCCGAAGTTGCGGTCCGTCATGGGGCTGCCGTAGTAGGGGTAGAATCCCCCGAGGCCGTAGTACACCAGGACCTTCTCGGCAGGCACATTTCGCGCCGTGGGAAAGAGCTCGATCTGCTTGGTGGAACTGTCCGGAAGTGTGGCCGGCCGGCCCAGCGTGTAAAGGTGATACTCGAAGAATGACTTCTCCTCGAACCCGGCGGCTTCTTCCATGTCCATCGCGGCCATCCGCCGCATCTTCGCCGCCATGGGGTAGGCCGTGCCTTGCGGCTGGGCACGATGCACATCGCCGGCAATCAGCTTCAGCCTGGCATCGCCGTATGTTGCTCCGGATTGATTGATGATGCTCACCCAGGCACCGACATCGAGCAACCCACTGTTGGCGTCCTTGCCCGGTGTGAAGACCAGGTTGTAGTCGGCCCACCACGTGATGGCCTTCGTCTCGTAGCTTACGCGCATGCGCTGCTGACCGGTTTTTTCGGCTACGACATCCCACACCAAAGTGGGGCGCGTGATCAGGCCACCGGGGAGATCGGGGAACTGCACGTTGGAGTAGCCGTTGATTACCTTGACCTGCCCGTCCTTGTCCTGGAGGACAAGCCCGCCCGACGTGCTCAGGAGCTTGCCCGTGAAGGTGCTGATCCGATCTCCCTGCGCCTGCTCAACGACGATCTCCTTGTCCAGGAAGCGCTCCATCAGCTTGGCCGTGCTTACCAAGTCGAACTCGAAATTCTGATCGAGGACATTCGTCCCCGTCGGGTCGGTCAACGACTCGAAGCGCACCGTGGTGGGATCGATCTGCGATGCGACATCGACGAACCGCACCGTGCTTCGCCGCTGGGGCAGTTCGATGTCCCGCTCCTGGCGGACGATGGCGAAACCGGGAATGGACTGGGAATAATTCACCCGGCTGTACTCCGGACGCATGCCCGGCTGATAGAGTTCGGGCGGGACGGCGCCCGGACGGGCAGTGCTGTAGATCGTCAGGGCGGTGCCCTGCTCAGCCGCGCTGGTCGCTGCGCCGCAGATCGAAAGACCCAACGTAGCGCAAAGCAGAGGCAGTACTCGAATACGGGGAACCATGGCCATCTCCTTTTCGTTGAACGTAAGTGTGTCTCATAGCTTGCAGCGCGCAGCGCAAGCGGGCAAGTCCGATCGATCCTCGTCGCCAAGCGTGATGAACCCCAAGGACGAGCTTCCGCTGCACCCGTCATTGGCATTGGACACATCGGTCGGTGGAAAGTTCCAATGTGTCTTCCATCTGAAACGCGGGCGTGACGCGGCGCCGATTGGGGCGAAACCAATGGGGTTGCTGAACTCGCCGCGTCCGAGATTCCACGCCAATGAAGCGTTCAACGACCAAAAAAACGGACCGCACCTTTCGGCACGGTCCGATTTGGGGGGGTGGTCTCGCGATTTGCTCCGTCGGAGCGGGTCGCGATCGGTTTCTTGTCTTGTCTTTATGCCGACTCCGCCAGCGCCGCCTTGCGTCTCCGTCGCCGTTTCTTCACGCCATTCATAGGCATGGGCGTCGGCGTGCGGGGCTCAGCCCCTTCGGCCAGGGGCAGGGCATCCAGCGCCGTTCGCGCAAAGAGGTCGGCGTTGACTTCCTTCCAGAGACCGTCCGCCCGGTTGAAGACGCCGCCGGCTACCATGACATTCATGGTGGGGTTGACCCCGATGTTGCGAATCAGGTCAATCAGGTGTCGCACACCCGGAACACCGTTGGGCTGCGTCCCGAAGACCAGGAGGAGGTCCGGGCGAAGCTGCCCGGCCAAGTGGAGAATTTCGTCGTTGGGCACGCCGCCGCCGAGGAAATAGACTTCCCAGCCGCGGGATTCGAACAGGTCCGCGGTCATCTGTGCCCCGAGCTCCTCCGGCTCACCGTCGGCACAGGCGATCAGCACGCACTTGCCGATGGGCTCGCTGCGATCCAGTGCGACCTGCAACTGATCCGCGATACAGCGGTTGATCCGCGTGGCCATGTGCTCCGCCGCAGTGTTGATGCGGTCGCCGCGGTAGAGTTTTTCCACCCGTTCCATCGCGGGCCAGAGCAGCTCGCGATATACGGGGATGGCCCCGTTCGCCCTGTCGAGCGCTCGCTTGACCAGCGTCCGACAACCCTCTCGTTTCCCCGCCAGCAGGGCGACCATGTAATCATCCAAAAACGAAGACGGCATTTCATCAAACTCCCCGTGCGCGGACCGGGCCCGGCAGAACCCTTGGGTCCCCCTGCTGGGCCTCCTGCCCCACGCCGGAGCGCTTCCGCGCATCGCTTTCAGATTTAAGGGCGAGTCTCCGCTCCGCTGCCCGATTCCTCTTCCACCGCAGTTCTTGCGCCTTCGAACTTCGCAAGGCGTCTAATAAATAGGCAGATTAGATAAAATAGGCAGCTTTAGTATCGTCTGAGGTGCGAAAAAATCTTGAGGCTATCAGCCCCAATTTGTCATTCGGCAATTCCTGCCGATTGCCCGGCAAAACTGGTCCGATATCAATTCGCAAATCTCCTCATTCTGGTCGAACGGCAGTACTTCCCATAACGTCATCACTGGAAACTCTGCGCGGAGCGCAGTCACGGACTCGCGATCCCCACTCTCTCCTTTGTACAAGTCGGATCTGACGCTATGCCATCCAGACAGTTTACCGAGCGGATTCTCAATTTCGTGCAGGCCGAAGGCTATGAACCCCGGAAGCTCTCCGAGCTGGCCGAGGCCATGGGCATCGCCGAGGACGAGGCCGGCGATTTCCACTCCGCCTGCCGGGCGCTCATGCGCTCCGGCCGGATCGTCCTGGGAACCCGGAACGCGGTGCTACTCGGCGAGCCGCCGGGCCGAATTGTCGGCCGGTTCCGTGGCAACCCGCGCGGCTTCGGCTTCGTTGTTCCCGATACGCCCAATGCGTACGGCGATCTCTTTGTCCCCCCCAATGCCACCGGTGGGGCGATCACCGGCGATACCGTATCCGCGCGCGTCTTCAAGCGCGGCAAGCGTGAAGGGCGGATGGTCTATGAGGGCCAGATCACTTCCATCGTCAAGCGCGGACAGAACCGCTTCGTCGGAGAATTGTCCCAGAACATGGGCAAGTGGTTCGTGGTGCCCGAGGGGAACGCTCTGCACGCACCGATTCAGGTGGGTGATCCGGGTGCCAAGGGAGCGCGTACCGGGGACCAGGTGGTGGTCGAGTTGACGGAGTACCCCTCGGCCTGGTCACAGGCGCGGGGGGTGATCGTTCGCGTGCTGGGCCCGCGCGGCGAGCCCGGCGTGGAGACAACCAGCATCATCGAGCAGTACCAGCTCCCCGGTGAGTTTCCGGAGGACGTGCTCAAGGAAGCCCGGCAGCGCGTGACCAGTTATGACGAAAGCAATGTCAAGCGCAACCATGCGGATCGAGAGGACCTCTCCGGCGAGACCATCATCACCATCGACCCTGAGGACGCCCGCGACTTCGACGACGCCATCTCTCTCAAGCGACACGACAATGGCACTTTTGAACTCGGCGTGCACATCGCCGACGTGGCCGCGTTCGTGCCGGAGGACGGCCCGCTCGACCTCGAAGCCCGCGAGCGCTCCAACAGCGTCTACCTGCCGGACCTGGTCATTCCCATGCTGCCGGAGGTGCTCTCCAACGGCGTTTGCTCGCTCCAGGAGCGTCGCCCGCGACTGACCAAGAGCGCTTTCATATCTTACGACGCCAAGGGCAAGGTGCGCGGGGCGCGATTCGCGAACTCGATCATCCGCTCGGTGAAGCGTCTCACCTACGAGCAGGCCGGCCGTGTGCTCGAAGGCAAGCCGGGGCGTCTGAGTGCCAAGGTCGTGACGCTCATCAGGGACATGGAAGCGCTGGCGCGTATTCTCCAGGCGCGACGCCGGCGGCAAGGCATGCTCGAGATTGACATGCCCGAAGCCGAGATTGTCTACGATGAGAATCGTAACGCGGTCGACGTTCGCGCGGCCGATACCGGTTATTCCCACAAGATCATCGAGATGTTCATGGTCGAGGCCAACGAGGCCGTGGCCCGCAAGCTCCGCGAGATTGGCGTACCCTGCCTGCGGCGGATCCACGAAGAGCCGGAGGACCTCACCGGCGGCAACCTCCAGCGATTGCTGCGCGTGCTCGGACACGAGCTGACCGACGACGCCGACCGCTTCGCCCTGCAAGCGCTCATCGACTCGGTTCGCGGCAAGGACGAGGCCTTCGCCGTGAACCTGGCCACGCTCCGCTCCATGCCCCAGGCGGAGTACTCGCCCGAACTCGCCGGACACTACGCGCTGGCCAGCGAGAATTACTGCCACTTCACGTCGCCGATCCGCCGCTATCCCGACCTGACCGTGCATCGCCTGTTGGATGCTCATCTTCGTGGCGGTCTGCGCACGAAGGCGGAGAAGTCGGCCGCGCCTTCGGAAGAAGAGCTCAAGCGGCTTGGACGGCAATGCAGCGAGAACGAGCGGCGCGCCGAAGCCGCCGAGCGCGAGCTCATTCTCGTGCTCACGCTCAAGATGCTGGAGAAGAAAATCGGCGAGTCGTTCGGCGGCGTGGTGACCGGCGTGGCCAACATTGGCGTGTTCGTGCAGCTCGACCACTACTTCGTCGACGGCCTACTCCGCTTTGACGCCCTGCCCGACGACTGGTGGGAAGTCGATGCGCCCAGTGGCGCGGTGATCGGCGAGCGGACCGGCCGGCAGATCACTGTCGGCGACCGCCTCAAGGTGACCGTCGACCGCGTTCATGTTCCCACGAGGCGACTCGATCTGGCATTGGCGGAGGAGCTGCCGGCGCCGAAGGGCGGGAAGCGAACGAAGAAGATCGGAAAGTCAGGCGCGCGCCGGGATCGCAGCGGAGGATCGAAGCGCGGTCGGGCTGGACGCAGCGAAAAGCCCGGCAGGCGGGCAAAGAAAAAATCGAATGGCAAGGATTCGCGAAGCAGGAAGCGAAAGAAATAGACCGGGCGTCTTCGAGGCCCGTTTCAAACCATCGGGCTGCCGGTCGCTGGGATAGCCTGGATCAACCATGAGGGATTCGACTTAATGGAGACATACGATGTCGGGGACTCATGCAACCGATTTGCCCGCGATTCTTGGGGGGAATCCCGCCGTTACGATCGATGACGCCGACGCGAATCGCTGGCCCATCATCGCGCATGAGGAGATTGCCGCAGTTACGGAGGTGCTCCGCTCCGGAGAATTGTCACTTCATCGCGTCACGCGAGAATTAGAGGACGATTACAGGCAATCCTTCGGCGTACGCCATGCGATTGCGTATTGCAACGCCACGTCGGCGATCTTCGCCGCACTGCATGCCTTCGGCCTGCATCCCGGTGACGAGGTAATTGTGCCCTCGGCAACCTACTGGGCGTCTGTAATGCCCGCGCTCTGGTGTGGCGCCGTTCCCGTTTTCTGCGAAAGCGAGCCTCGCCAGCTCGGGCTCGATCCGGAGGACGTGGCGCGAAAGATCACCGATCGCACGAAGGCGATGATCGTGGTCCATCTTTGGGGTATGCCCTCGCGCATGGAAGCCCTCACTCCCATTGCTCAAGAACATAAGCTCAAAGTGCTGGAGGACGCCTCGCAC
This sequence comes from Phycisphaerae bacterium, assembly GCA_024102815.1. NCBI lineage: Bacteria > Pseudomonadati > Planctomycetota > Phycisphaerae > Phycisphaerae bacterium. Next base: position 15,322 of record JAGFJJ010000076.1, on the reverse strand, counting down.
GCCCAAGGTGCTCGCTGGCGTGGAAGGCCGGTGGGGACGCTGGGTGATGCAGCGGTCTTCAGCCTACAGACGAACAAATTGGCCCCGGCGGGCGAAGGTGGGATTCTCCTTACGAGCGATGACGCAATCCACGAACATGCGATCTGCCTGGGGCACTTTGAGAGGATTCTGGAACTCCAGACACCCGCTCGACGATTCGCGGGAACCGGATTCGGATTCAAACACCGAATGGCGCCGTTGAGCGCGGCCGTGGCACGTGTTCAACTGCGCCATCTCGCGGAGCGCAACGCCCAACGCAACGCCAATATCAGGTATCTTTCCGAACTTCTCGAACCACTGGGAATCAACGCGTTTCTGCCGCCCGATCACGTGGAACGTGTCTATTTTCTTTTTATGGTGCAAAACGAACCGAACCGAACCGGGCTCCCAACGGACGTTCTGGTCAGGGCCCTACAGGCTGAGGGTTGCAAGGTGGGGTGTCCTCGCTATCCGCTCCTGCACGAGCAGCCCGTCTTCACTGAAGGGCTTTATGCCGGGCTCGCCAGAATCCGGGAACAACCGCAAGCCGCCATGCGCCAGTACTCGGCTGATGATCTGCCGAGGACAACGGCGGGCAACCGAACCCTCCTGCAACTGCCCAGCTTCCCTTCGGCGGAGCGGGATCTTCTGGATCAATACGCATATGCCTTCCGAAAAGTGATGGGCCGCGCAAGCGAAATCGCAGAGGCGATCCGCCGCCAGACCGCGCGCGAAGCGGCCCGTTGAGCAGGCTGGCTCGATGAACCATGTTGACGCCGCTCCCGGATTGCCCAACATCGTGACTCATGCCCACGCCCGAATCGTATGCAGTCGACTGCCTGGTGATCGGCGGTGGAATCGCCGGGGCGGGCGTCGCCCGAGATGCCACCATTCGGGGATTGAGAACGCTGCTCATTGAGCAACACGACTTCGCCTCCGGCACTAGCCACGTTACATCCAAGCTCATCCACGGAGGGCTGCGCTACCTGGACCAGGGCAAGTTGCGACTCGCCGTCGAATCCGTCGTGGAGCGAGACCGCCTGCTTCATCGCCTGGCACCAGGGCTCGTCGTTCCCCAACGATTCATCATCCCTTTTGAAGGACGGCGGCTTCTGAAATGGCTCCTCACCGCTGCCGGAATTCAGACCTACGGGCTCATCGAATTGTGTCGAAGCGGACGACTATCCCGCCCCATACTCGGCGGTACAATCCGAGCCGCCCATCCCGAGCTTCTGGCACACCCTTTTGGAGTTCGTTTCTGGGACGCACGGACGAACGACGCTCGTCTGGTCATGGCTGTGCTTCGCTCAGCCCAGGCCCGCGGCGCAATGACGTGGAACTACGTGACGGCAACCGGGGCCCGGCGGGTCGCTGACGGCTGGAAGCTGGAACTTCTTGTGAATGATCGGACAGTCACGGTGCATGCCCATGCTATCGTCAATGCGACTGGTCCATGGAGCGCGCTTACCGCTTCTTTCCTGGGAATTTACGAGGTTTCTCCAGATTGGATCAAAGGCAGCCACCTGGTTGTTCGCAGGTCGGGCGGATTTCCGGATGATGTCGTCGTCATTCGGAGCATCCGCGACGGACGATACTTGTGGATCGTTCCATGGGAAACTCGTCTCGTCGTGGGCACGACCGAACGGCGCTTCGAGGGCGACCTTCAACTGGTTCGACCGGAAGCCGATGAGCTGGACGACCTCTGGGGGAGTCTTCTACACTATTTCCCATCCACGCGGTTCACGCGCTCAGATATTTGCGGCAGTTACGCGGGAGTCCGACCGATCGCGCCGCAACATCGCAGCAACGCCAATGAGATGAGTCGTCGCCATCGAATCCTTGTAAATCGCGAGGAACGCGTTGTCACGATCATGGGCGGGAAACTGACGACCTTTCGGCTCGCCGCCGAAGAGGCTGTTGACTGCGTCGAGACAATTCTGGATCGTCCGCCCTTGTCTCGCGAGCGGCGGCGTGCACTTCGCTATATGCCGCTTTGGCCAGGGCTTAACAGCAAGGAACAATCGACCCGAATCACCGAGCTACTCGCGGCCGGAATCGGCGGTATGCGACCGGATATCGCGGAACATCTCATTACCCATTATGGAACGGCCGTTCTTGAATTGCGGCGGCCAGCTCGCGGATCAACAGTTTGTGCTCCTCTTGAGGGTCTTCCCTACACGATCGAAGAGCTTGAGTACATTTGCCGGACAGAGCGCGTCCACCATCTAACCGACCTACTGAAGAGAAGGACATCGCTCTTGTTCCTCGCCGAACAAGGGGGACTTGAAGCCGTCCAACCACACCAATCGCGCTTGGCCGAAGCACTTGGATGGTCACGGCAGAAGTTTGAACGAGAAGTCGAGCACGCGCTAGCTGAACTCAGAGAATTCCAATCCTGCCGCGCGCCTTGTCACGACGCCTGACCGTCCGGCGTGGAAGTCATGGCGCCGTCGGTTGGCTGGCGGAAAAGGTGCCGCCGAACCCACGACGATGGTTAGATTTTCGACCGCTCGGGACCCACGCGTCGGCCGGCGATGAACACGTGCTCGATCTGGTCCGGGCGGATCGTGTAGAGCAGTGCGGACGCCTGCTGGTGGGCGGGCAGTTGGGCGATCCACGGCTCGGGGCGCACGACGAGGCAATCGGCGTCAAAGCCCGCTTCGATGGTCCCGGTGTGGTCGTCCAGGCGGAGCGCTTCGGCGGCGCCGCGGGTGAGCAGCCACCAGGCTTCTTCCGGTGCGGGAGCCGGACTCGCTCCGCGAGGGATGGCATGCACCTTGAGCGCCTTGGCGGTCTGGAGGCAAGACACCGCCACGTGGGGCATGAAGGGGTCGTGCCCGGCGGCGATGCTGCTGCCCAGAGCGATGGGCACGCCCGCCCGACGATGGGCGACGTAGTCCATCAGGCCGCTCTCCAGGAATAGATTGGCCGTGGGACAGTGCACCACGGCCGTGCCCGCCTCCGCCACACGATGCCGCAAGGCGTCTGTCATGCAGACGCCGTGACCGAGCAGCGTTCGCGGCGTCAGCAATCCCAGCGAAGCGAACAGCTCGACGTCGTCCAGCCATTCGGGGAATCGCTCCCGAACGGCTTCCTCCTCCGCCGGCGACTCGGCCACGTGCGTCATGATGTAACAATTGGACATGGCGGCGAGCTCGGCGGACCCGCGGAGCAGGCGCTCGCTGCAACACGTTGCCATGCGCGGACTGAACGCGTATCGGATGAGGCCGCCGTTGGCCCCGTTCCATTTCGCGGCCAAGGCTCGGGAGTCGTCGAGGGCGCGATCCGCGGGCACGAGAAGTTCCGCCGGTACATTCACGTCATTGAGCATCAGTCCGCATACGGCGCGGAAGCCGCGCCGATTGAAGACCTCAAAGATCTTTTCCATTGCGGGTCGATGTGGACTCGCAAAAATGGCGGCGGTCGTCGTACCGCAGGCGACCAGTCCGGAGACGAATTCCTCGGCCAGACTCTCGGCCAGATCGGCATCGCGCAATCGTGCCTCGGCGGGGTAGACGACCTGATCGAGCCAGTCGAAGAGGCTGAGGCCGTCGAGTCCGCGGCGATCCCACTGGGGCAGGTGCAGGTGGGCGTCGATGAAGCCGGGCAGAATCCAGGCACCGTCGTCGCCGACGGCGTCCCCCCCCGGCGACGCCCCACGGTTGACTTCGGCGATCTTCCCGCCCTCCGCGAAACGCACGACGGTCTTTGGCGTGATACGGCATTCGGAGGGCGTACGGGGCTCGAGCAGCGTTCCGAAAAGCGTGGTCATTTCCATTTCCCCAGCCTGCGTGGACGGCCTTTGAGTCGATCGGTGAGGCCGATTCTAGGCGGCGACGCCGGACCCAACAAGTGATTGACGGGTCCCCGGAGGAGGGCTACCTTGGCCGTACTCTTCTGTGAACGAGCAGCGGAAGGGGGAGTCCCTTGACATACCACAGCATCGTTTGCGTCAAACAGGTTCCGGACACGGCCAACATCACCGTCGACGCGATGAAAGCCGACGGAACCGTTAACCGTTCAGCCCTGCCGACGGTGTTCAATCCCGAAGACCTGCACGCCCTGGAAGCGGCGCTCGACGTTCGCGAACGCTTCGGGGGGACGGTCTCCGTCGTGACGATGGGCCCGCTCGCCGCGGCCGAAGTCCTCCGCGAGTGTCTCTATCGAGGGGCGGATCGAGCCATTCTGATTAATGACCGCCGGGCGGCAGGCAGCGATACGCTGGCTACAAGCTACATCCTCAGCCGGGCCGTTGCACGGCTGGGCCGGTTCGATTTCGTCTTTTGCGGTCGACAGGCCATCGACGGCGACACGGCCCAGGTGGGTCCGCAACTCGCTGAGAAACTGGGCATTCCACAGGTAACGTACTTCGAACGGGTTGTTGAACTCGACAGCGGCCGGGCTCGACTGCGAAGGAACGTGGGGAACGGATGGGAAGTTCTGGAATCCCGGCTTCCGTTGCTGGTCACGGTGCTGGATTCCGCCAATCGCGCCCGCCCCCCAGCCGCGCGCCGGATGATGCGCTTCAAGCACGCGCGAACAGGGGGCGAGGTCGCCAGGGAAGTGGAATTGGCGATGCCCAAGGGGTCTGCGGACGCTCGCGAAAGCGAGGCCGCACGGCGTCTTGAGCAGTTGAAGTCTCGCGGATTGCTGATCGGTCAATGGGATCTTGATGACGTGCAGGCTGACCTGCAATGGTGCGGTGTGACCGGCTCGCCGACCAAAGTTCACCGGGTGCAGTCGATCGTGCTGACCAAGGAAGGCTTTAAGGAAGTGCCCGCAACGGAAGAAGGCGTTCGCGAAATGATCCACGAGCTGATCGTGGATCACACGCTGTCATAACTACTGGCATGCTGACCGGCCCGCGGTAGCGCGGCGAGGGTTCGTTGATGATTCCCGTCAATCGCAAGGGCGAAGTGTGGGTGTTCGCGGAGCAGGAGGACGAGCGTCTCAGCGACGTTACCCTGGAGCTGTGTGGCAAGGCGCGGGAACTGGCCGACCGTTTGGGCACGCGGATGGCCGCGGTTCTGCCTGGCTGGAACGTGCGCGAACTCTCCTACCGGCTGATCGCCCACGGCGCCGATCGCGTGTACCACGTCCACCACACCGAGCTCGAGCACTACCGAACGCTGCCCTACGCCCGCGTGGTAATCGAGTTGGCCGCGCGCCATGTTCCGCAAATCCTCCTTTTTGGAGCGACGCCGCTGGGGCGTGACCTGGCACCGCGCGTGGCTTCGGCCCTGAAGGCTGGTCTGACGGCGGACTGCACCGATCTGGATCTCGGCGATTACGTCGACCCGCGGACTAAGGAGACGCACAAGAACCTGCTGCTCCAGATACGTCCCGCGTTCGGCGGCAATATCATCGCAACGATCATCAATTTCGACCGCTGGCCGCAGATGGCGACCGTCCGCGAGGGCGTGATGCGGCTCCAAGATCCGGATGCCGAGCGGACAGGGGAGATCATTGACGAGGAAGTCGCGTTCTCCGATAGCGACCTCGCCGTGCGCATCGTGGAGCGCCACCGGGAGCCGCGCAAGGTCAACTTGAAGGCAGCCCGAACCATCGTCGCCGGCGGCGCGGGCGTGGGCAGCAAGCAGAGTTTTCAGCTCATACACGACCTGGCGGGGGTCATGGGCGGCGCCGTGGGAGCTTCGCGCGCGGCCGTGGACGGAGGATTCGTTCCCAAGGATCACCAGGTCGGGCAAACGGGCACGACTGTGCGCCCGGCGCTGTACGTGGCATGTGGTATCAGCGGTGCGGTACAGCATCGGGCCGGGATGGAGGAATCGGCCAAGATCATCGCCATCAACTGGGACAAGGACGCGCCGATTTTCTCGGTCGCTCATTACGGCATCGTGGGCGATTTGCGGAAAGTGATTCCGGTGATGATCCGGGCCATCAAGGAGCGGGCGTAGACGATCATGGCCAATTTCTTCGACGACAACGAGGACATCCGCTTCCTGTTCGAACATCTCGATCTGCGCGCCCTCGCAACGGTACAGGAAGACGGCTTCCCTACCGGCCCGGACGTGCACGAGGAATCGCCACGGGATGCGGAGGACGCCGTCGATAACTATCGCCGCATTCTCTCCATCGTCGGCGACGTGGCGGCCAACACCATCGCTCCGTTCGCGGAGTCGGTGGATCACGAGGGCAACCGGCTCAATGAGGACGGCACCGTTACGCTCAGCCGTGGCATGCAGGAGAGCCTTCGGGCACTGGGCCAGGCCGACCTGATGGGCTTCACGCTGCCGCGCCGGTACGGCGGATTGAACTGCCCCAACCTCGTCTACACCATGGCCATCGAGATGATCAGCCGGGCCGATGCCTCGCTGATGAACATCTTCGGCTTGCAGGGTATCGCTGAAACTATCAACGCGTTCGCGGATTCGTCCATCAAGGATGAATACCTGCCTCGCTTTTCCAGCGGAGAGCTTACCGGGGCCATGGCCCTGACCGAGCCCGATGCCGGCAGCGATCTCCAGGCCGTGGGCTTGCGTGCCTGGCAGGACACCGACGGGCAATGGCGCCTCAACGGCGTCAAGCGTTTCATCACCAACGGCTGCGGTGACGTACTTCTGACACTAGCGCGGAGCGAGCCGGAACTCAAGGATGGCCGGGGTCTGAGCCTTTTCCTCGCGGAGCGCGGCCCGCGGCTGAAGGTCCGCCGCCTGGAGAAGAAACTCGGCCTTCACGGATCGCCCACCTGTGAACTGGTCTACGAGGACGTGCCCGCCAAGCTGATCGGGGAACGCCAGCTCGGGCTGATCCGTTACGTGCTCAGCCTGATGAACGGTGCGCGGATCGGCGTCGCGGCGCAGGCCCTGGGCATCGCCGAGGCCGCGTATCGCGTGGCGCGCAAATACGCACACACGCGAAAGCAGTTCGGCGTGTCCATCGAGCGACTGCCTGCCGTGGCGGATATGCTCGTGGACATGCGCATCTCCCTGGAAGCCGCTCGAGCCTTGGTCTATGAGGCCAGTCGCTACTGCGACTTCGAGATGAACAACCAGCGCGTTCTGGAGACAAATCCGCCGACCGATGCCGACGAGCTCAAGCGCCGCAAGAGCGAAGCCCGCGTGTGGAAGCGGCTCAACGGCATGCTCACGCCCATGGCGAAATACTACGCTTCGGAGATGTCCGTGCGCGTTGCCAACGACGCCCTCCAGGTTCTTGGCGGCTCCGGATACATGATGGACTATCCCGTCGAGCGTCACCTGCGCGACGCGCGAATCACCAACATCTATGAGGGCACGAGCCAGCTTCAGATTGTCGCGGCGGTCCGTGGCGTATGCGGCGGAGCTTTTGAGCGCTTCGCCGAGGAACTGGAATCGCGCGAGTACCTCGACAAGGATCTGCACGAGTTCAAGGCGGGGCTCGTCGAAGGACGTGCCCGCGTCATGGAGGGCATCACCTTCGTCAAGGAGCAGGGCACGGACTACATGGACCTCTACGGCCGCAAGCTCGTGGATGCCGCCGCCACTGTCCTCATCGGGCACTTCTTCCTTCGCCAGGCGGAGCGTAACGAGCGCAAGCGGCTCGTCGCGGCGCGGTACATTCGCTGTGGCCTCCAGTCTCTTCAAGCCGACATGAACATGCTCCTTTCGGGCGACAGGTCGGCAATGCAGGAATTCGAGACCATCGCGGGCGAAATCGATTGATTCGAATTCTCAAGTACGACAAACCGAGTGCCCGTTGACTCCGGCCATTGGGGAGATTTACGAATACGCGCCGGGCAGGACTCAACCCTGCGACCATCGGATCACGAATCCAGCCGACCGGCCATAGGCCATTGAATAGAAAGGCGTTATCACCGCTTGGGGGCGCCAGAAGCGGGGTACGTGTGGTTTAAACCCCTTCCTGCACGCATGATAGAAAAAGTATCGCTTGGACTGGCGCCGCGGCCTCGCCAAAGTGACTCGATGCTGACGGGAGCCGGGCTGCTTATTCCCAACACGGCATGGTCCAGCCTTGCCCTATGCTCGCCGACATTGGATCTCAACATATTTATTATCGTGCCAAGACTGTTAAGCATCCACAATGTATCAATGGGGCGCCCTTCGACGCTTTGAGCCGTCGGACCCGGCCGGACTTCGTGCTGCCAGGGGCCCCGGAGAGGCAGAGCAAGGCAGCCGATGCTGCACGCCGAGTTCGTTTGGTTTATAATCGAATCAAATGGCTACGCAGGGAGTGCCGCGGTCGCGAGTTTTGCGGACCCCTTCGGCGGACATCTTCCCGTGTTTTCGGGAACGTGCTCTCGACGAGGCGGTCCCGGAGTCCCAGGGCACCCTTCGCACCCCGCCTCCCGGCACAAGAACTCCCGTCGAACATCCTGAACCATCTTGCGACTTGAGAGCCAGACCATGAATAGACCAACGTGCATCGCATGCGTTCTCACGGTGACGGCAATACTGCTTGCGGCCGGGTTTGCCGGCAGTTGCGGAGGGCCGTCCAACGACGGAGGCAACGGTAATGCAAGTAACGACAACGGAAATCCCCCGATAAATGGGGGAGGTTTGGCGGCCCGTGTCTACGGACGCGTGTTCGACGCTTCCACCAACAGCGCGCTGCCCGGCGTACGCGTCACGGTAAGCGACATGTCCGTTAGTGGAGATAGCGACGCCGAGGGACGGTTCGTGGTCGAAGTGCCGGGGGGCGGCGACGTCGCACTGACCGCCCGCAGAGACGGCTACACCTACGCCCAGCGTCGGGCAACGGTTGAAGAGGGCGGCCTGGCGGCAGTCGCCGATATGTTCCTGACTCCTGTCGACCCGAACGCAATCCTCATTGGTCCGGAAGGCGGCAGCGGAATGAACTCCGACGGATCCATCGAACTCACGGTGCCGGCTGGTGCGCTCGGTGCTACCGCCGAATTGCGGGCTACGTGGTACGACGAGGGGCGTCACTTGCCAAACGATCTGCCTGGACTGTCGCACTTCACGTACGCCTGCGATCTCACGCCGGATGGCCAGACATTTGATGCTCCCGTCACGGTTCGTATGCGCAACACGCGCGGCTTCGCTCCCGGTACGCCCATCCCCGTTGGCGTATACAACCCAACGACCCTGGCCTGGGAGCACGAATCGATGGGTACAGTGACGGCGGATGGGGAATGGGTCGAGTACCAGGTGGTTCACTTCTCGCCACGGGACTGCAACCTGGGGCGAACATCGCCGACGGGGAGCGGCGAACCGGGAGACGCGGAAGATACGACATCCGACCAGCGAGCCGAACGGAACAACCAACCCTGCGGAAGTGTTCCAACTGGGTCGAGGGTCGATGTCGGCGACGGACACTTGATCGTGGAGCACCTCACACCGTCGTATACGACGCTGGGAAGGCGGCGTACGGTTGCCCTGCAGTACAACTCGCCCGTACCCGCGGGAGGGGTGGTGCTCGAGCTCACCTACGATATCAGTCTGACCCGGACTCTGCTGCCCGAGCGCCAGCGGCTGATCGCCGAGATCGGCGGCAACCGCGTGGAGCGCACTTACGAACCGGTCGACGGCCCGGCAACGTTCGCGTTTCGCTGGGACGGCCGGGACCCCATGGGGCAGTTGCTCCCGACGGGCACATACCCGTACACGCTGACCCTGGTGAACGAATACGAGACGACATTTGCGACGGTCAACGAGTTCGGCGGTGCAGCGCAGGGAGACACCGGAGTTACGGCGGATGAGTATCTGGGAATGGAAAGTTCCTTTACCGGGTCCGTAGTGCTGCCGGAGCCGGACGACACGTTGATCAACAATCCCTACGGGTACGGTTGGGGTATCGTTGGGCTGCATAGGTTAACCGTGAGCGGGAATCAGGCAGTGATCGTCGGCGGCGACGGAAGCCGTTTCGGGTACACGGAACAGGGCGTTGGGGGATATGCCGCCGGCCGGGGGGATTCCGCAACGCTTGTCCGAAACCCTGATGGCTCGCACACGTGGTCTCACCCGGACGGGATGGTGGTGTCGTTTGACGCCGACGGTCACCAAACGCGCCTTGCCGATCGCAACGGCAATGCGACGACGTTTGCCTACTCCGCGGGCCGAATTACGACGATTACCGATCCGGTCGGCCGGGCCACGACGTTGACCTACGACGAAGTGAACAGGCTACGCGCAATCACCGACCCGGCAGGCCGGCAGACGCAATTCACCGTCAATGCCGTCGGCGATCTGGAACGCATTGAGAACCCGGACGGAACGGCGCGGCGTTTCTCCTACGACGGTCTGCATCGCATGACGGCGCAAACCGACGCCGGGGACCACGTTACTTCCTACACATTCGACGCCAGTGGCGCAGTAACACGCGTTGATCGACCGGACGGCACTTCCACGCAGCACGTAGCCGCGACCGAGGGGCAAGCGTCCTACACCGACCCGGCGGGAGAGGAATACGCGTTCGCGGTGAATTCCTTCGGAACACGTACGGCGATTACTGACCCCATGGGGCGTACGCTGCTCATGGGGCGCGATCGCAATGACCAGATCACGACCGTTCAAACCGCGAGCGGCAAGCGGTCGGATTATGCCTACGATTCGAGCGGCAATCTAACCAGCGCCAGCGGCTTCGGGCGCTCGCCCGTCTGGCCCGACACACTCGGCATAACCTACAACGATTTGAATCTGCCGACGCGGATCGAAGACAGCATGGCCGGGGCGTGGACCGCGGACTACGACGATCGCGGCAACCTGACGCAGGCGACATTGCCCGGCGGGCGCCGTTATTCATGCACGTACAACGACCGCGGCCAGCGAACAGGCGTCACGATCGGGGATGAATCCACGACAATGACCTATGATGCCAATGGCAATCTGGAAACCGTTACCGATGGTGAGGGAGGTGTATGGCGTTACGGCTACGACAGCTACGGTAACATCAGCGATGTCACGGATGCCGACGGACGACACTGGTCCATCAGCTACAACGTCATGAATCTTGTCGACCAGGTCACCAACGGCCTCAGTGAGACAATCCGTTTCTCCTACGCGCCGGCGCGGGGAAGCCTCGACATCGACTTGGGCGGCGCCGTGGCGGTCATGACCGCAATCACGGATGGCCGCGGCAATACAACAACATTCGACTACGATGCGATGTACCGACCTGCGGCAATCACTGATGCACTGGGTAACGCGACTACTTACGCGTACGATGCCAACGGGCGCCTGACCAGTCGCACCGAGCCAACCGGCGCCTCGGTCAGCTTTGCCTACAACAGCACGGGCCAACTGACGCAGCGAACACAATCGGCGGGTGAATCGGCCACGTATACGTATGACCCGGAAACGGGACTGTGCACGAGTATGGAGACGCCGAGCTGTCGACTGGAATTCACGTACAATTGGTTCGATCTGGTCACAGACGTCACGACTATTTTTCCATCGTCGGGTCTGACGGCTACCGTTTCCTACGAGTATCGCACGAGCAACTACAGTGAGACATTGATTACGCTTGCCAAGGGCGAGGCTGTCTCTGATTTCGGATACGAATGGAGCCCGAGCGGCGGGTGGTGGCCAACATCCTTGTATGGCGGGGCGTACTTCTGGCTTCAACCCGAATATGACACCGCCGGCAGACCTGCAAGTTGGTACGAGTCTTACAGCGGCACCGAATCAACATTTTCCCATGATGGCGCAGGCCGCATGACATCATCCGCCCTGGTCGGATCCGGCGGAAGCGAGTCGGCGAGTTGGACGTACAGCCCAGCGGGCTATCGCACGCGTATGGAGGATCGCGACGGTGTTCATACGTACGCGTATGATGATGCCGGCCGGCTGATTGAAGCCACACACCCCACGCCGGACAACCCGGCGGAGCAATATTCCTACGATGGCGCGGGTAATCGATTCGTGGCGGGACTCGAGGCCGAGTATGCCTATGATGCGGCCAACAGACTGAATCGGGATCCCACGTTTGATTACACGTACGATGCATCGGGAAATCTCGCGCGGCGCACAAATCGCGGTACGAGTGAGACGACCTCCTACACGTATGACGCGGAGAACCGGCTGGTTTCCGCGGAGCTGCCGGACGGGACGGTGGTAAGCTTCGCGTACGATCCGCTCGGCCGGCGAATTGAGAAGCGCGTCGGCGCAGACGTCACGTACTACGTCTACGAGGGAGACGAGGTGCTTGCTGAGTTCAATGCAGCGGGAGGACTGCGCCGGCAATTCGTGCTCGGACAGGGCATCGACATGCTCGAAGGCCTCAAGGAAGGCGGCTTCGCTTCCTATGAGAACGATTTCTACCTGCGTGATCCTCTCGGAACTATCCTCGGCGTGACGGACGCTTACGGTGAAAGCCAGACGACCTATCGCTACCAGGCATTTGGCGAGCCGGTTCTGATGGACGGAGCCCTGGGAGACTGGCGCCTGTTTGCGGGTCGCGAATACGACGTGGATACCGGCTTGTATCACTACCGCCGGCGATACTACGACCCAGGTACCGGACGCTTCCTGCAACGTGATCCCCTGCCGGTGGCGTGGGCGCTCTCGCCGTATGCTTATACCGGCAACAACCCCGTCAACGCACGCGATCCGTTCGGGCTCGACCCAGCTTCCGAGGCCGGCGCCTTCGGATCTTTCGCCGACCAGTGGGTGGTTCAACCGGGCATCAACATCGCGATTAGCGAAGGACTCGGACACATCGGTGGGCTGATCGATGCGGCGCCCTTCCCGTACAGCCCCGCTGCCGGGGTCTTTACCGTCGCGGGCGTTGCGTGGGGGCAGTACTACGGCACGGACGGCCTGCCGTCGTGGAGTGATGTCATATCCGTATATGGGGCCAGCAACCCGGCCGAGGCCGGCATCACCTGGTACGGCTCGCAGTGGTGGAATCCGGCGCGCTCATATCTGGACGATTTTCTAACGCTGGGCGGACTGCTCCCGAGGCGGGAAGCGCGACTGGGTCCGGTCTGTGGCTTACGGGAAGGTCTGAGAAGCTTCTTTGGCTACTAGACCGAACCGAAAGCGCGCCCGTTAACGACGTCAACCGCTTGTGTTCCGAACTCGCAAGGATCAACGCTGGCATTGTGAAACGGGGACCCACACGGAATCCGCCCGACGGTTAGGTCCTTCTGGAACTGCACCGCGTCCGATCCCCAGGGAATCTTCGTGGGACTCCAACAGGCGCGTCGATCGCCCCGTGGGCCTGCCACTTCCAGCCAAGGCGATGGGTGTTCGTGGCGAACAGGAGGCTTGCGACGGCCCTCACCCACGCAGCCAGCGAGCTGCTACTTGTCGCCGAAATACCGGCTGGCGGGCGTCGGCTGCAACCTGGCGCGCAGCACATACGAAACCACGGGTGTGGGCGGAAGCAGCGTCAATATTGATATGGCCATCTCTCGTCCGCCCGTTGCTCGCGGTGTTATCCGAGGAACTGGATACGTGTGCTTGATCGGCGCTTTCGATGGGCGCGAAGTCAACCGCTTGCTCCCCGTTCCTAACCGCGCAAAGTTCGGTGCTCCCACTCCAGTCGGCTAACGGAAAACGAACTTCATGCTCCACTCGAACATGAAGACCACCGCGGCGTCTTAGGTCACGGCGAGCTAACTGCACGTGGACCGCGCTCGCTGGACAATCGAGGCCATAGCGGTCCGATTGGCGGCCAAGACTGACGCCACAATAACGCCGGCGCCTCGCTACCGGACGCCAAGGTAGGGGGACTTGAGATGCCAATGCCGCTGGACGCCTCATGGAAAGCGCTTTACGAAAACGCGCCGGGCAGGACTCGAACCTGCGACCATCGGATTAGAAATCCGATGCTCTATCCACCTGAGCTACCGGCGCAAACTTATCAAAATAAACGATTTACGCTAATGCCATCCCTCGTTTTCGTGGCAACCTACAGCTCTGTCTACAACTGCGGCTTCCGCCATAATCTCAACCGAGCAGCGAGTGGGCAATGGGCCCATGCTAAAGGCACAATCGCTTCAAGCGCGCAGGTCGATTCGTCTGACCTTGCCCCCGACGGGTCAATGGTGCAAGCGAAATCGCGGCAAACTCTACTTTTTTTGGTACCGATGAACAGGCCGCTCTCGATCGGTACCTGCTGGACGCCTCGAGCCTGCACACGGGCGGCCCACCCAAGAATAGTGTCGATACAGCAAGACTGACGAACATGCTCGTCACCGGAACGAGAATAATCCCGATTTGGCGAACCTGGCAAGCCATGGTTCTTTTCGAATTGGGCGTCCTTCCGTGGAATTCAATCCAAGGAGGAAAACGGCGGAGACAGGAGGTTGTTGCTGAGCCCAGGCGGGCAATGAGCCAGCCGACATTTGAAGAGCAATTGTTGGAGGGTATTGACCGGAAAGCCGCGCAGCCAGAATCGGTCCATCCCCAGAATCTCGTCGAGCAGCATTCGATGCCTCTTCCGCACTGGCATGATCAGGCCCGGCGAAGCCGGAAGGCCCGGGAGTGGGAGAGCGACGGCCTTGGCGTGGTCCGGCACGACGGAGAAGTGCACGCCCGTGCGTTGCCTCCGAAGAGAAACGCGGTCAATAGCGCGACCGCGCCGGAGCAGTCGACGTTTTGAACCAGCTGGCCAAGTCCGAGTCGATCATCGTTCAATCGCAGTCGAATGCCACGTTCGGCGGGAAGTAGAAAATCGCGCAAGCAAGGCATACTGGGTGCAAGAGCGGCAAGCATGACTCACAACCGGAAGCGATTTTCGCATGGCAACAACCAGAGACTTGGGTAGTACATTGCTGTGCCGTCGAGGACCTTCTGCCCCTCGCGGCCATGCTGAATCATCGAGAATCCAGAAAGTAGCGCGCCATGATCACGCTACGTTCTACACGGAAGCTCATCACACATTTTAATATCCCCCTTCCGCCCAGAGCTCTGGAAAAGGAATACGTGTCGCCACAGGCTGAGTGGTATGCGACCTTGACTCAGTTGGACGGCTTGCCCGTTGCCCTCTGTATGAACGCTTCGACGTGTTATGTAAGTTTAATTCCCCTCAGTAGCGATAAGGGGTTACGAGAACTCCATGGCCGCTTGATGATGGGCATCTTGCGCACAATGCGCGACTTAGGCAATCAAGAGGATTTTCATCGAGGTTCGAGCAGAGCTGGATGGGCGCATAAGGGTGCCAAGGGCAAGTTGTCGTGACGCACTTGGAACAATAAATCATCTTGCAGTCCACGTCTTCGAGATGACGAGGGCCGCTCGAGCGGAAGAATTAGCCCGGATATTTCATGAGTTGACGTTGATTCGCGCATAAGGAAGGCCTTCGAACCTGGTATGATAGGGTTTGCTCCAACGCAATCATGCCGAGGCACGGAGGCCGTTCGTGACAGAGTGTAACC